>JABFWJ010000227.1 GCA_013362295.1 Thermoleophilia bacterium | reverse complement strand
AGCTCAGGCGGCTCGGCTTGACGCTGGTGCTGCTAACCGGCGACAACCGGCCGACCGCCGAGCGGATCGCGGTGGCGGTTGGGATCGAGCGGGTGCTCGCCGAGGTCTACCCGGACGAGAAGGCCGCCGAGGTGAAGCGCCTGCAGGAGCAGGGCGAGGTCGTGGCGATGGTCGGCGACGGGATCAACGACGCACCCGCTCTTGCGCAGGCCGATCTCGGCCTGGCGATCGGCACCGGCACCGACGTTGCGATCGAAGCCTCGGATTTGACGCTCGTCTCCGGCGACCTGCGCGCCGCCGCCGACGCGATCCGGCTCGCGCGCAAGACGCTCGCGACGATCAAAGGCAACCTGTTCTGGGCTTTCGCCTACAACGTCGCCGCGATCCCGCTCGCGGTCGCCGGCCTCTTGAATCCGATCATCGCTGCCGCCGCGATGGCGTTCTCGAGCGTCTTCGTCGTCTCGAACTCGCTGCGGCTGCGTCGCTTCCACTCCAATCGCGAAGGAGCAACCGCGTGAGCACCACCGAAACCAAGCAGGTCTACGGATACACGAAGGACAAGGATGCGCTGATCAAGCGGCTGCACCGGATCGAGGGGCAGGTGCGCGGGATCGAGAAGATGGTAGAAGACGACCGCTACTGCATCGACATCCTCACTCAGATCGGCGCTGTCAGCACCGCGCTCGAGTCGCTCGCATACAAACTGCTCGACGACCACGTCCGCCACTGCGTGGCGGGCGCTCTCGCCTCCGGCGACCGCGGCGACGCGCTCGAGAAGACCGAAGAACTGCTCGCCGCCGTGCAGCGGTTCGCCCGCACACGCTGATGCACGCCGCCGACGAACGCGAACGCACCGTCCTGCACGTCGGCGGCCTGCACTACGCCTCCGAGAAGGCGGTCGTCGAGCGGCGTTTGGGCCCTCAGCCCGGCGTGCTCGCCGTCGACGCGAACCCGGTGGCGCAGACCGCGACGGTCGAGTACGACCCCCAGCGGACCAACGTGTCGGCGCTGAAGCGGTGGGTCGAGGAGTGCGGCTACCACTGCGCCGGCCGCTCGGTGCCGGGGCACATCTGCGATCCGCTGGCCGCCGAGCCGCTCGCGCCGACGCACGATCACGCCGCGCTCGACCGTGCCGATGCTGCCGATGGACACGGTCACGGCGGTCATGCCGGCATGTCGATGGCGGCGATGGTGCGCGACATGCGCAACCGGTTCCTCGTCGCGCTCGTGTTTGCGGTCCCGATCGCGGTCTGGTCGCCGCTGGGCAAGAGCATCTTCGGCTCGACGCCCGCCACGCCGTTCGGGATGCGGGTCGAGCTCTGGCAGCTGCTGCTGTCGCTGCCGGTCGTCTTCTACTCGTCGCAGATCTTCTTCACCGGCGCCTACCATGCGCTGCGGGCCAAGACGCTCGACATGATGGTGCTGGTCGCGGTCGCGATCGGCACTGGTTTCGTCTACTCGGTCGCGGCGACCTTCTGGATCGAGGGCGACGTCTTCTACGAGGCCTCCGCCTTTCTGGCTGCGTTCGTGCTGCTCGGGCACTGGTTCGAGATGCGTGCGCGCGGCGGCGCCAACGACGCGATCCGCGCCCTGCTCGACCTCGCCCCACCGAGGGCGGTCGTCATCCGCGACGGGCAGGAGGTCGAGCTGCCGACCGCAGAAGTCGCGGTCGGCGACCTGCTCCTGATCCGGCCGGGCGCGAAGGTGCCGGTCGACGCGACCGTCGAGGAAGGTCAGTCCTCGGTCGATGAGTCGACTGTCACGGGCGAGAGCCTGCCCGTCTCAAAGCATTCCGGCGACACCCTGATCGGCGCGACGATCAACAAGCAGGGCACGCTTCGTGCCCGCGCGAGCGCGGTCGGCTCCGACACCGCGCTCGCGCAGATCGTCAAGCTCGTGCAGGAGGCGCAGAACTCTAAAGCGCCCGCGCAGCGGCTCGCCGACCGCGCCGCCTTCTGGCTCGTGCTCGTCGCCCTGCTCGGCGGGCTCGGCACCTTCCTCGTCTGGCTCGGCCTCGGAAAGCCCGTCACCGGCGCGCTGCTGTTCGCGATCACCGTCGTCGTCATCACCTGCCCGGACGCCCTGGGGCTTGCTACGCCGACCGCGATCATGGTCGGCACCGGTCTCGGCGCCCGTCGCGGCATCCTGTTCAAGAACGCAATCGCGCTCGAGCACGTCGCATCGCTCGACACGGTGGTGCTCGACAAGACCGGCACCCTCACCAAGGGCGAGCCCGAGGTTGTCGCCGTCGTCACCGAAGACGGAACCGACGAAGCAGAACTGCTGCGGCTCTCGGCCGCCGTCGAGCGCGAGAGCGAACACCCACTTGCAGAGGCGATCGTCCGCGCCGCACGCGAGCGCGAACTCGAACCACCACGCGCGGAGACATTCGAGGCGGTCGCCGGTCACGGTGCGGTCGCGACCGTCGACGGACATCGGGTCGCACTCGGAAACACACGCCTACTCGCACGCGAACAGGCAAGCCTCGACGGCCTCTCCCAACGGGCGCACGAGCTGGCCGGCGAAGGCCGCACGGTCGTGCATGTCGCCCGTGACGGCCGCGCGATCGGCGTGATCGCGATCGCCGACGCCCCGCGCGAAAGCGCCAAGTCAGCGATCGCGGCCCTGAAGCAGGACGAGATCCGGCCGGTGATGCTCACTGGGGACAACCGCCAGACCGCCGAGCGGATCGCCGCTGAGCTCGGCGTCGACGAAGTGATCGCCGAAGTCCTGCCGCAGGACAAGGCGCAGAAGGTGAAGGAGCTGCAAGCGCAGGGATGGCGCGTCGCCATGGTCGGCGACGGCGTCAACGACGCGCCCGCGCTCGCCCAAGCGGACGTCGGGATCGCGATCGGCGCCGGCACCGACGTCGCGATCGAAACCGCCGACGTCGTCCTGATGCGCTCCGACCCCCTCGATGTCTCCAGCGCGGTCGAGATCGGCCGCGGCACGGTTCGCAAGATGCGCCAGAACCTCGGCTGGGCGATCGGCTACAACTCGCTCGCACTCCCGATCGCCGCCGGCGTGTTCGAGCCCTTCGGCTTCACGCTCCGCCCCGAGATCGCTGCGATCTCGATGTCCGGGTCGAGCCTCCTCGTTGCTGTCAACGCGATCGCGCTGAAACGCCTGCGCCTGCGCCACCGCTCCTAGTGGCCGTGCAAACGACCGACGAGCGAGTCGAAGGCGTGGCGGACCTCAGTGGATACGCGGTTCGACGAGCGGCCAGATCTCGATCGTCGCCCCCGCACCGACTGCGGGCAGCCGGCCCGCGAGGACGACTAAGGCGTCGAGGTCGTCGCTTTCGACCAGGTAGAGGGCGCGCAGCGCTCCGCTCGCGCTGGTTGCCGGCCCGTCGCGCCTCGTCAAGTCGGTGCCGGCAAGGTGCACGGTGGTCGCCTCTGGCGGCGAGCGGAAGCGATAGTGCGAGATCAGCCTGACGCCACTGCTTGCGCGTGCAGTCAGGTGGAGCGCTGCGTGCTCGCGGTGGAGTGCGCCCTTGTCCTTCGCGGCGAGATGCTCGAGCGAGCGGTCGAGGTCGTAGCCGAGGAGTACGTATTTCATCGCTCGTCGTGAGGATCCGGCGGAGTGACGTGTGCGATCTCTTCTTGCTGGTTGAGCAGTTCCGCGTCCGCGGCTTCGCGCCTGCGGCGGACGCGGACGATTGCGTAGACGACGAGGCCGATGACGATGACCGCGCCGAGCAGTGCCAGGTGCGCTGCGGCGCCGGGATTGGCTGCGATCACGGCGGCTCCTTGCATTAGGTGACGTCGCGCCGAAGCGTTGTGACCCAGCCCGCCGTGGCGGCCGCCGCCGTGTAACCGACGAGCAGGCTCGCCGCGATCGCGATCGAGAGGTTGTGCTCGTTGCCGGCGAGGGAGAGGCCGGTGCTCCCGGGCATCAGCTTCGCGGCGCCGGGGACGAAACCCTCGGAGACGCTTTCGACGAGGAACATCCAGGCGCAGAGGCCGACGAGGGTTGCGACCTGGTTGCGTACGAGGGCGCCGATGCCGACGCCGAGCATCGCCCAGAGAGCGGCGGCGGATGCACCTCCGAGGAGGATGCGCAGATAGTCGCTGCCGGTGAGCTCGTTGGGGATGCCGCGAAGCGAGAAGGCGATCGCGGCGAATGCGGCCATCAGGCCCTCGGCGAGTAGGCCGTAGACAAAGCCGGTGAGGGCGCCGACCGTGAGCTTGGCGGCGAGGACCGGGCTGCGCTTGGGTTGGACGAGGAAGGTGGGGCGGATGGTGCCGTAGCGGATCTCGGCGGTGATCGCGAGCGCGCCGGCGAGGGCCGCGAAGAGCATGCCTGCGCGGGTTCCGATCTGGAAGACGTCGAGCTGATGCGCGTTCGTAGCGAGGCGGGTCTTGCTGAGTGCAAGCACGTGCATAGCGACCGCCAACGCGACCAGCCCGACCATCGCCAGGAAGAGGAAGACGGCGGTCTGGGTGGACCGCTGCTTGAGCAGCTCCGAGCGAACCTGGCCGATCATCGTGACTCGCTTCCGGTCAGCTCGAGGTAGATGTCCTCGAGCGTCTTGTCGGCGTTGGTCAGTTCGTTGAGTGGGCCTTGGGCGAGCAGGCGGCCGTGGTCGATGATGAGCACCTGGTCGACGGTCTGCGCGACCTCCGCTAGGAGGTGGCTCGAGACGAGCACCGTGCGCCCGGCGGCGGCGAGGTCTCGCAGGAAGGTGCGAAGCCAGCGCACGCCGGCCGGGTCGAGGCCGTTCGCGGGCTCGTCGAGGATGAGGAGTTCCGGGTCCCCGAGGAGCGCGGCGGCGACGCCGAGTCGCTGCCGCATCCCGAGCGAGTAGGTCCGCACCCGCCGCGTCGCCGCCCGGCCGAGCCCCACCAGTTCGAGCACTTCCTCGACACGCGCTGGCGGGATCTCGGCAGCGAGCGCGAGGACGCGCAGGTGATCGCGGCCGTTCCTGCTTGGGTGGTAGTCGCCCGACTCGAGCACGGCACCGACCCGGCGCAGCGGCTGCTCGAGCTCTCGGTAGCGCCGCCCAAAGACGAGCGCCCCGCCGGAGGTCGGCTCGGCCAACCCGAGCAGCAGCCGCAGCGCGGTCGTCTTGCCCGCCCCGTTCGGCCCGAGAAAGCCGGTCACAGTCCCACGCTCGAGCGTGAAGCTGATCCCGTCGACCGCGACGACGTCGCCGTAGCGCTTGGTCAGCGACCGGCACTCGATCACCGGCCCTTGGCTGCCTAGCTCGATCACGGAAGTCGAGGCGTGCGTCGTGGCAGGTTGGTGGCGCTCGGCTGGCTGCATCCGGCCGAGATGATCGCTGCCGTTGCTCGCGCCGGCATACGCCGCGAGCAGTAACCGTGCTACTCCGGGGGACGTATCTTCGCTGCGACAGCCACATGCCTACGCCGGCCGATGTACGCGATCTACTCCGCGTGGAGTATGTGCTCGGGCCGGAGCGGGGCTAGATTCGAGCTGTGCGCCGTGACTTCTCGCAGCTGATCGACGCCGGCGTGGTGCTCGTCGTGGGTGCGATCGCGATCGCCGGCGCGGCCGCTCGCGCGCAGAGCTCGGACCGGCCGTATGCGGTTTCGCTCGCCGTCGCTGCGGTGGCGAGCTTGCTGTTTCGGCGACGTGCGCCGGCGCTGACGCTGGCCATCTCTGGCGGGCTCGTGCTCGCGCTGTTCGCACTAGATCGCACCGCCGCCACGCTCGCCGTCGTCGCGCCGGCCGCGGCGCTCTATTCGCTCGCGCTCGTGCGCGGCCGCGCCCACATTGTCATCGGCACCTTCGCCGCGGCGGCCGCCGTCGTGGTCGCAGACGTCTTTCTCGCCGGCGGTCACCCGCACACCCTGACGCTGCAGACGATCAGCCACGCCGCCTTGGTCGCTGTCCCCGTCCTTGCAGGCGAGGCGCTGCGAAATCACCGCTCCAACGTGCGGCTGCTCCTCGAGCGTGCAGAGCTCGCGGAACGAACACGAGAAGAAGAAGCGCAACGACGCGCCGAGCAGGAACGATTGCGCATCGCGCGCGAGCTGCACGACGTCGTCGCCCATACCCTCACCACCATCAACGTGCAGGCCGGCGTTGCCAAGCACCTGCTGGATCGCGAGCCCGGCCACGCAGAGGGCGCGCTCGCGACGATCGAGAGCGCAAGCCATGACGCACTGCAGGAATTGCGCGCGATCCTCGGCGTCCTGCGCGAGCCCGCCGACGGCGCGGCGCCACTGGCACCCGCACCGGACCTGGACGCGATCCCGACGCTGATCGAGCAAGCACGCACAGACGGCAGCAGCCTCGACCTTGAGATCGAGGGCGAACCGCCCGAGCAGCTCCCGGAGGCGCTGCAGCTGGCCGCCTACCGCATCGTCCAGGAGTCGCTGACCAACTGGCGCCGACACGCAGCCGGCACACCCGCCACAGTCGCCTTCAGCTACAGCGGCGACCGGCTTGCGATCACGATCGAGAACCCAACGGTCAACGGCCACAGCGGTGCCACGGTCGCTGGCGCTGGAATCGTCGGCATGCGCGAACGGGCAGCAGCTGTTGGCGGCACCCTTGAGGTCGGAGAGGCCGACGGCCACTTCCGGGTCGACGCCGAGCTGCCCTACCGGCCAAGCGCCGCGTGACCCGCGTCTTGATCGCGGACGATCAGGCCGCCGTGCGCGGAGGCTTCGCCGCGCTGATCGCCGCCGAAGACGACCTCGAGGTTGCCGCCGAGGCGGCGGACGGACGCGAGGCCGTCGACCTTGCCCGCCGGCTGCGCCCGCAGGTGGTCCTCATGGACATTCGCATGCCGTTGCTCGACGGTCTCGAGGCGACGCGGCTTATTTGCGCCGACCCGACGCTCGCCGAGACGCGCGTGCTCGTCCTCACCACCTTCGACCTCGACGACTACGTCTACGGGGCACTCCGCTCCGGCGCCAGCGGCTTCCTGCTCAAAGACGCAGGCCCTGCCGAACTGCTGCACGCGATCCGCACGATTGCCGCCGGTGAGGCCTTGCTCGCGCCGTCGGTCACGCGGCGATTGATCGCCGAGTTCGCCAAACGCCCGCAAGCGGCGACGCCGCCACCTGAGCTCGACACGCTCACCGACCGTGAGCGGGAGATCCTCCGGCTCGTCGCCGCCGGCCTCAACAACAGCGACATCGCCCAGCGACTCGTCATCAGCCCGCTCACCGCCAAGACCCACGTCGGCCGCATCCTCGCCAAGCTCGGCTGCCACGACCGTGCCCAACTCGTCGCCCTCGCCTACGAGACCGGCTTTGTCATCCCCGGCGAGCCTCCGGGCTTTTCGTAGACGACTTCCCAGGTTTGCGCGATCGCCTCGTGAACGCGACGCCCGACGTCGTCGGCGGTCGGCACACGTCACTCGCTCTCGTACTCGTCGTGCCGGCGGATCCAGACCTGCCAGTCCTCTCCCTCGGCGCGGCCCTTCGGTGCGTGGTCGAGGATCGAGTAGTAGCCCATCAGAAACTCGACTCCACGGCCCGTCGTCGAGTAGGTGTGGTAGACGGTGTGGTCGTCGCGTACGAAGGTGCTGAACCCAAACAGCTCCGTGAGGTAGCCGACGAGATCGGTGCGCGTCGAGTTGGCGTTGTGCGCGGCGATGGGCGGCAGCTGCTCGGCCATCGGCTCGACCCACTCGCGCGTCTGCCCTTCGCTGCTCGAGAAGCCGAGGTCGAAGTTGAAGTCGGTCCGCGCGGTGGAGACCCACGGAATCGTCCAGCCCATGCGGCGCTTGTAGGCCTGCAGCTTCTCCAGCGGCGCTTGTGAGACGAATGCGAACGTCACGTCGCGGGCGTGCAGGTGCGGGAGCAGGCCGTCGATGCCGTCGGCCATCGACGAACAGGTCGGGCAACCGGCCTCGTAGCTCGGGCCGAACATGAAGTGGTAGACGAGCAGCTGGGATCGTCCATCGAAGAGCTCGACCAGCGGCTTCTCGCCGTCGTCCGTCTCGAAGCGGTACTCCTTCTCCACCCGCACCCAGGGCAGCTTGCGTCGTTGCCGCGCGAGTTCGTCGCCGAGCCTGGTGTGCTCCTTCTCGCGGACGAGCAGCTGCTCGCGTGCGGCGAGCCACTCCTTGCGGGTTCCGATCCTGTGCTCAGTCATCTGTTCAGTCATCTGATTCTTCCTTTCTTGTCGTCACGACAGCTTGGTCACGCTCGCGCCGGTACCCGCGAGCTTCTGCCGAAGTTGCATAGCGGCGGCTCCCGTTGCCTCACGCTGCGACGAGCGCGGCGTTCTGGCGCTCGAGCGCCTTGGCCGGACCAGTGCGCCAGCTCTCCGCCATCGTCTCGGACATCGGGTCGGGGAAGATCTCTTCCTCGCCTCTCTCCACCCCCTCGAAGATGCCCCGGGCGACGGCTTCCGGGGAGGTCTTCGGGATGTCGAGATCTCGGACCATGTCGGTATCGATCGGGCCGGCCATGACTGCATGCACGCTCACGCCCCGGCCCGCGAGAACGGCTCGCAGCGACTGTGAGAGCGAGAACGCGGCCGCCTTCGAGATCGAGTAGGCCGGAAGGACCGGCACAGCGGCCAACGCGGCCACGGAGACGACGTTGACGACGCCTCCACCGGTCCGCGTGAGCAGCGGTAGGAACGCCTCGGTCACGCCCCACGTGCCGAAGAGATTGACTGTGAGGTGCTGTTCGAGCGCGGCACGATCGCTCAACTCAGCGGGCAGCGCCACGCCGGCGTTGTTGAAGAGGAAATCGAGCGATCCGACCTTCTCCGCAGCCCGTTGCACCTGCGCCGGGTCCGTGACGTCAAGGGTCAGCGGCGTGACGCGCTCATCGGCGTGAACCAACGGCCGGCGCGTACCGGCGTACACCCGCTTCGCGCCTCTCCTCAACGCTTCCTCGACCAGCGCCCGCCCGAGACCCCGGTTGGCCCCGGTCACCAGAACTGCCTTACCTTCGATTGTCATCGCTTTCATTTCCGTCTCCCCTCCGGGTCGTCTGACTCGCCTCGACAAGACGTCGCAGCAGGGAGGGCGATTTGGACAACCCTCATGGCGTTTGTTGTGAGCCCGGTTCAGAGCTCCGCGCGCTCGAACGTCGCCTGGGCGCGCTGCGCGGGTCGAATCTCCGCGACGCGCGCGACGCTGTCCAAAAGGCGCGGCGTGCACCGACGTAATGATGTGGGCTGCGTAGGTGCGGCGAAGACCACGAACCCCGGAGGCGCGATGGCTCAGTACATGTTGCTGGTGTATCAGGAGGAGGTCGGCCCGGCCGAGCAAGCGGAGCGCGAGAGGGAGATGCCGATGTTCGTGGAGCTGCACCGCAGCCTGCGTGAGGCAGGGCTGCTGGTGGGCGTCCAGCGCCTGCATTCGACGGAGAGCGCGACCTCGGTCCGCGTGCGCGCCGGCGAGACGGAGATCACCGACGGCCCCTTTGCGGTGACCAAGGAGGTCCTTGCCGGCTACTACATCCTCGACTGCGCCGACCTCGACGAGGCGCTCAAGCACGCCGCGCGTGTGCCGGCAGCGCGCTACGGGACCGTGGAAGTGCGCCCGATGATGCCGGCCGACGAGTGGCTGCGCGTGTCGCGCGAGGCCGGCGCCGACCTGCCCGACGAGGCGGTCAGAGACATGGCGTGAGCGTTCACGCGGCGGACCCCGTCTCGGCCGCGGTCGCGCACGCGTTTCGCGACGAGCGCGCGATCGTTCTGGCCACCCTGATCCGGCAAGCCGGCGACTTCCAGCTGGCCGAGGATTCGGTGCAGGACGCGTTCGAGGCGGCGGTCACAGCGTGGCGGCGCGACGGTGTTCCGGCCAATCCGGGGGCGTGGATCACGACGGCGGCGCGACGGCGGGCGATCGATCGTCTGCGCCGAGACCGGTCGGGGGCGAATCGTGCCGAGCGGCTGGCCGAGCTGACGCGCCTGGAGCCCCCGGACGAGGAGGAGCTACCGATGGATGACGAGAGCACGATCGTCGACGACCGGCTGCGGCTGATCTTCACCTGCTGCCATCCGGCGCTGGCGATGCCGGCGCGGGTGGCGCTGACCCTGCGGACGCTCGGCGGGATGACGACCGGCGAGATCGCCCGTGCCTTCCTGGTTTCGGAGCCGACGATGGGCAAGCGGATCGTGCGCGCGAAGCGCAAGATCGCCGCGGCGCACATCCCCTATCGGGTGCCGGCCGACGATGACCTACCCGAGCGCCTGCGCGCCGTGCTGCGGGTCGTGTACCTGATCTTCAACGAGGGCTACACGGCCACCGAGGGCGATCGACTCGTGCGCGAGGAGTTGTGCGAGGAGGCGATCCGTCTCGGCGAACTGCTGTGTCGGCTGATGCCCGACGACGCCGAGGTCTGGGGACTGTCGGCCTTGATGCTGCTCCACGACGCGCGCCGGGCCGCCCGCGTGGATCCGGGCGGGCGCTACATCGCGCTCGACGAGCAGGATCGATCGCTGTGGGATCAGGGCGGGATCCGAGAGGGCCTCGCCAGGCTGGAGCGTGCGGTGCGGCTGCGGCGTCCGGGCGAGTACCAGCTGCAGGCGGCGATCACTGCCCTGCAGATCCACGCGCCGGAGGCCGGAGCCACCGACTGGGCGCAGATCGCGGAACTGTTCGGGGCTCTGGTCACGCTCAACCCGTCGCCGGTGATCGAGCTCAACCGCGCGGTCGCCGTCGGCCTGGCCGACGGGCCCGCCGCGGGCTTGGCGCTCCTCGAGCCGCTGCTCCGCGATTCGACGCTCGAGCACTACCAGCCGCTGTACGCGGCCCACGCCGAGCTGCTCAGTCGCGCGGGCGACACCGTGGGTGCCACGCTCGCGTATGAGCGGGCGATCGCGCTCACCGGCAACGCCGTCGAGCGCGCGGAGCTCGAACGGCGTCTGGGCGCGCTGCGCTGATCGAGTCTCCGAGGACTTGGCTAGTCGAGGGGCAGAGTCAGCTCGAATTGTGCGCCGCGCTCGGTCGGCACGTACCTGAGGTCGCCGCCGTGCGTCACCGCGTAAGCCTTTGAAATCGCCAGTCCGAGTCCGGTCCCCTCTCCGGCGGTCCCCCGCTCGAAGCGTTCGAAGAGACGCGGTCGGAGCCGGTCCGGCACCCCGTCCCCTGCGTCTTCGACGGCGATCAGCAGATGACGGTTTCGCTTCTTGCCTGAGATGCGCACCGGTGGGCGGCCGTGGCTTCTCGCGTTGGCGAGCAGATTCGAGATGACGCGCTCGATGACGAGGGAATCGACCACGACGACAAGGTCCGGGTCGACGTCCAGGACCACATCGCCGCCGCCTTCCGCCTCGATGACCTGTTCGAGCACTCGGCGGAGGCCGATCGGCTCGGGCCGCACCTGCACCGACCTCGCATCCAGGCGGGAAAGATCGAGCAGCTGCTCGGTCAGCCGGCGCATGCGGTCCGACTCCTTCCACGCCGTCTCCTCGAGCGCGGCGCGCACGTCCGGCTCGAGTTCGCGCGCGCGCAACGTCGTCAGCGCGCCGTACACCGACGTTGCGGGCGTCCGCAGCTCGTGCGACGCGACCGCCACGAAGTTCAGCTTCAGCTCGTCGAGCCACCTCGTCTCCTCGTGCAACCGCGCCCTCTCGACCGCGAGCGCGACGCGTTCCCCGACGAGCTCGAGGAGCTGCACGTCCTCCGGCCGGAAGCGGTGGTGGACGAGCTTGCCGACATGGAGCACGCCGATGACCGTGTCGCGCACGATCAGCGGCACGCCGAGCAGGGTCTTGATGCCTTTCTCGT
>JABFWJ010000496.1 GCA_013362295.1 Thermoleophilia bacterium | reverse complement strand
CGACGAGTCGGCACGGGTCGACGGCGCAACCGCAGCGCAGATCTTCTGGGGCGTCGTGTTGCCGCTCGCCGCGCCCGTTCTCGCCGTCGTCGCCCTGATCTCGTTCGTGTTCACGCTGAACGAGTTCGTGATCGCCTCCGCGATCTTGCAGACGAACACACACCGCACGCTGCCCGTCGGCATGTACGGCTTCATCAGCCAGGGCTACAACCAGTACTGGGGTCCGTTCGCGGCCGGCTCCCTGATGGCCATGATCCCGGTGACGCTCCTCTTCCTGTTTCTCCAGCGCTGGATCGTCAGCGGCCTGACCGCCGGCTCGGTCAAGGGATGACGCTCGCACCCGTGGGCGTCCAGGGGCTGCTGTCGGAGCCTCATCACGACGGCTCCGATCTGCACGTCATCGAGCGGCCGGACGAGCTGGGCGGCGAGGCCGTCGTGCGGCTGCGCCTGCCGCGGGGGACGAGCGCCGACCGCGTCCTGCTCCGCTACGAACGCGACGGAGAGCCGCGCGGCGTCGAGGCGACCGTCGACGAGGAGACGGAGACCGACGTGTGGTGGCGGGCCGAGTTCCCGCTCGCGAATCCGGTCACGCGCTACCGCTGGCTGCTCTCCGGCGGGACCGCCGGTTACGCCTGGGTGAATGCGGTCGGCCGCACCGCGCACGAGGTGGCGGACTCGGACGACTTCGTGATCACGGCCGGACGGTGGGGCCCGGAGTGGCATCTCGACTCGGTCGTCTACGAGGTGTTCCCCGACCGGTTCGCGTCGTCGGGCCTCGAGGTGGCGCCGCCCGAGTGGGCGGTGCCGCGCGGGTGGGGCGAGCTGCCGACCGGCCGCGGGCGGCCGACGCCGTACGAGCTCTACGGCGGCGACCTCCGCGGGATCGAGCAGCGGCTCGATCACGTCGAGTCGTTGAACGCAAACGTCATCTACCTGACGCCGTTCTTTCCCGCGACGTCGACGCACCGCTACGACGCGACGACGTTCGACCACGTCGATCCGCTGCTCGGCGGCGACGACGCACTGCGCTCGCTCGCCGACGCCGCGCACGCGCGCGGGATCAGGCTGCTCGGCGACATCACGCTCAACCACACCGGCTACCGGCACGAATGGTTCGAGCGTGCACGCGCCGACGCGACCGCTCCGGAGCGCGACTTCTACTACTTCGACGACTCGATCCCCGGCGGCTACGAATCCTGGCTCGGCCACCGCACGCTGCCGAAGCTGAACTGGCTGAGCGACGAGCTGCGTGTGCGCTTCTCGCAGGTTCTGCAGCGCTACCTCGAGCTCGGCCTCG
Source organism: Thermoleophilia bacterium (assembly GCA_013362295.1). Lineage (GTDB taxonomy): Bacteria > Actinomycetota > Thermoleophilia > Gaiellales > Gaiellaceae > PALSA-600. The sequence goes on along the minus strand of JABFWJ010000496.1, from coordinate 10,383 downwards.
ACGGCTGGCGCATCGACGTCGCGAACATGGTCGGCCGCTACCGCGACCTCGATCTCAACCGCGACGTCTCGAAATGGACGCGCCAGCAGGTCGGCGAAGCACTCGTGATCGCCGAGCACGGGCACGACTTCCGCCCGGACCTCGCGCTTCGCGGCTGGCACGGGGTGATGAACTACTCGGGCTTCTTGCGGCCGCTCTGGACGTGGCTCCTGCGCGACGACCCCGACCCGGAGCAGCAGCGGCAGTTCTGGGGCATCGCGGTGGGCGTGCCGCGCCTCGACGGGGCCGCGGCCGTCGCCGCGCTTCGCCGTTTCCGCGCCGGCGTGCCCTGGGAGTCCGTGTTGCACTCGTGGAACCTGCTCGACAGCCACGACACGGCGCGCTTCCGGACGATCGCGGGCACGGCCGAGCGGCATCTCGTCGGCATCGGCCTGCAGATGACGCTGCCCGGCGTGCCGATGATCTTCGCGGGCGACGAGCTCGGCCTCGAGGGCGCCTGGGGCGAGGACGCCCGCCGCACGATGCCGTGGGGCGGGCAGTGGGACGAGGCATTCGTCGGCGAGGTACGTGCGCTCACCCGGCTGCGCCGCTCGCTCCCCGCCCTCGCGCGTGGCGGCCTCCGGTTCGTCCACGTAGCGCCCGACGCGATCGCGTTCCTGCGCGAGACGAAGGACGAGCGCCTGCTCGTGCTCGCCCAGCGCACCCCGGAGGAGATCTCGCTCCCCTTCGACCAGCTCGAGCTCCTGTACGACCACGACCTGTTCCGCATCTGGAGGATTAGGTGACTCCCTTCCAGGCAGAACCTTGTCCCGAAGAACCGCCTGAAAGGAAGTCACATGGCTGACGTCGCGTTCAACGAAGTCGACAAGGTGTACGACAACGGCGTTCAGGCCGTCTTCGACCTGACGCTCGACATCCACGACGGCGAGTTCCTCGTCCTGGTCGGCCCGTCGGGCTGCGGCAAGACGACCGCCCTGCGCATGGTCGCCGGCCTCGAGGACATCTCCGACGGCACGCTCTCGATCGGCGGGCGCGTCGTGAACGACGTGTCGCCGAAGGAGCGCGACATCGCGATGGTCTTCCAGAACTACGCGCTCTACCCGCACCTCAGCGTGGCCGAGAACATCGCGTTCGGACTGCGCCTGCGCAAGGCGCCGAAGTCGACGATCAACGAGCGCGTCGCCTGGGCCGCGAAGCTGCTCGACCTGACGCCGTACCTCGACCGCAAGCCGAAGGAGCTCTCCGGCGGACAGCGGCAGCGCGTCGCGATGGGTCGCGCGATCGTGCGCCAGCCGCAGGTGTTCCTGATGGACGAGCCACTCTCGAACCTCGATGCGAAGCTGCGGGTGCAGATGCGCGCCGACATCGCGAAGCTGCAACGCGAGCTGCAGACGACGACGGTGTACGTCACGCACGACCAGGTCGAGGCCATGACGATGGGCGACCGCGTCGCCGTCATGAACAAGGGCGTCCTGCAGCAGGTCGACGCGCCGCAGCGGCTCTACGACCGCCCCGACAACCTCTTCGTCGCCGGCTTCATCGGCACGCCGCCGATGAACCTCCTCGAAGGCGGCGTCACGGTGAATGGCGGCGTCACGGTCGACATCGGCGGAAACACGCTGCCGATTCCCGACCAGGCACTTGCCAACTATCCGCGGCTCCGCGACTGGAACGGCCGCAACGTGATCGTCGGGCTGCGCGCCGGGGACCTCCATCCCGCGCAGGAGCACGGAGGGATGCCTCAGATCACCGCCGCCGTCGAGCTCGTGGAGTCGCTCGGCGGCGAATCGATGGCGTACTTCAAGGTGGACGCGCGCGAGCTCAAGGCAGAGTCGACCGCCGCCGAGGATGAGCTCGCGAGCGAGGACGAGGCGAGCGTCGTCGGCTCACGTCCGAACCTCGTTGCGTCGTTCCCGCCGCACGTGCAGCTGCACCTCGGCGACCGCGTTCCGATCGCCGTCGACGCGAAGAACCTGCACTTCTTCGATGAGGCGTCCGGCGCTCCGTTGCGGTAGCTGGTGCGCAATCGCCGCTCTCGCGGCGATTGCGCTGGTGGGTGGAGCTGGAGCGCGATCGCTGGCGGGTCCGCCGACGGGAACGGCGCTCGCGGCCCTCTCTCAGCTGCCCACGCAGTCGTCTCTGGCGTCGCAGCGGATCTACTTCGTGATGCCCGACCGGTACGCGAACGGGTCGACGGCGAACGACACGGGCGGATTGAGCGGTGGACGTGCTGCGACTGGGTTCGACCCGACCGACAGCGGCTACTACCACGGCGGCGACCTCGTCGGGCTCACGTCGCACCTGCGGCGGATCAAGGACCTCGGCTTCACCGCGCTCTGGATCACGCCCGTCCTGAAGCAGCAGGCGGTCTCGCAGGGGAGCGCGGCCTACCACGGCTACTGGGGGCTCGACTTCACCACGGTCGATCCGCACCTCGGGACCGACAAGGACTTCGCCGACCTCGTCGCGGCGGCGCACGGCCTCGGGCTGAAGGTCTACCTCGACGTGGTCGTCAACCACACCGCCGACGTCGTGCAGCTCACCGGGACGGAGTTCACCGACGCCCCGTACCGCGACTGCCACGGCAGGAAGTTCGACCCGGCGCGCTACGTCACGAAGAAGACGTTCCCGTGCCTGAAGGCGTCCACGATGCCGCGCGTGCCGTTCGTGCTCCCGGGCGACCGCAAGGCGAAGCGACCGGCGTGGCTGAACGATCCGCTCGACTACCACGACCGCGGCAACATCGACTTCGGCTCGTGCAGCCAGACCTGCTTCGAGCAGGGCGACTTCTTCGGGCTCGACGACCTCTTCACCGAGAAGCCCGCGGTCATGAACGGCCTCGCGCAGATCTACTCGTCGTGGATCACGCGCTTCAAGGTCGACGGCTTCCGCGTCGACACTGCGAAGCACGTCAACGCCGCGTTCTTCAAGCTGTGGGTGCCGAGGATACGAGCGGCCGCGGCGTCGATCGGGGTGAAGGACTTTCCGATCTTCGGCGAGGTGACACTGAACGACGCCGTCGACCTCTCCGACTTCGTGCGTGACCGCGGCCTGCCGCAGGTGCTCGACTTCCCGTTCCAGCAGGTCGCAGTGGCGTACGCCTCCGGCGCGTCCGGAGCGCGCGGGATCGGCCACCGGCTCGACGACGACGACTACTTCCGCACGCCGAACGGCATCGAGCCGGCCTTCGCGACGTTCCTCGGGAACCACGACATGGGCCGTGGCGCGCAGCAGGTGCTACAGCAGGCTCCCGGCCTGTCCGGCGGCGCGCTCGTGCAGCGGATGCAGTTCGCCTACGACGTGCTGTACCTACTGCGCGGAGCGGCGACGCTCCTCTACGGCGACGAGGTCGGGATGATCGGCTCCGGCGGCGACAAGGCGGCGCGCCAGGATCTGTTCCCGACTCAGGTCGCCGACTGGCAGACCGAGACGCGCGTGGGCTCGCCGCCGATCGGCAAGGCATCGTCACTCGACGTCACGAACAATCCGCTCGAGCAGCAGCTGAAGACGCTTGCGGCGTTGCGCGACGCGCACCCCGAGCTCGCGACGGGCGCGTCCGTCGTGCGCGTTGCGAAGGATGCGATCCTCGTCGTCTCGCGGATCGACCTCGCGACCGGCCGGGAGGCGGTCGTCGCCTTCAACAACGGCACCGCGCCCGCGACCGTCAAGGTCAGCCCTGCGACGCCGAACGCGACATGGACGCCGGTGTTCGGCGCCGGCACCGTCAGCGGGAACCTGACCCTGACGATCCCTCCCGTCTCCGCGCTCGTCGCCGTCCCGACCACGACCCTGCCGAAGGCCGCTCCCCCGCAGCCGAAGCTCACGGCGGGGCCCGACGACCTGACCGCCTTCTACCGGCTCACCGCGACCGGCACCGGATCCTCGGCGGTCAGCGTCGCGTTCGCGATCCGGCGCCGCGGCGGCGCGTGGCGGCGCGTGGCGATCGACGACTCGGCCCCGTTCCGCGCCTTCCTCAGGCCCACGAGCTTCAGGAGACGGGAGCGGGTGGAAGGCGTCGCGGTGGCGCGAGGACTCGACGGGACGGTCTCCGTCTCGCCCGTGGTGGCGTTCGCCCCCAACCCGTGATCCGCTAGCGTTCCCGCGTCCACAGCCCAGACAGCCCAGACCGCCCCTGACCTCTTCCGACCGCACAGACGACGCTCCCACGTGGTGGGAGCGGACGCACGGCGCCGACAGCGACCTGCTGACCGCCTACTTCAGCATGGAGTTCGCCGTCGACGCCAAGCTGCCGATCTACTCCGGCGGGCTGGGCGTCCTGGCAGGCGACCATCTCAAGGCCGCAGCGGACCTCGGGGTCCCGCTCGTCGGCGTCGGCCTCTTCTACCGTGGCGGCTACTTCACGCAAGGTCTGAGCACGGCGGGGCGCCAGACCGAGGAGTACCACCCCGTCGACCCGGAGGCCGCCGGCCTCGTCCGGGAGCCCGTGACCGTCGAGGTCGACCTCGCGGGTCAGAAGATCACCGCGGCCGTCTGGCGCTACGACGTCCGTTCCGCGATCGGGCACACGGTTCCGCTCTATCTCCTCGACGTCGACATGCTCACCGACGCGCTCTACGGCGGTGACCGCGAGCACCGGATCCGCCAGGAGCTGCTGCTCGGCGTCGGGGGCGTGCGCGCGCTCTCGGCGCTCGGGCTGAAGCCGACCGTCTTCCACGTCAACGAGGGACACTCGGCCTTCCTGACGATCGAACGCGCGCGCGAGCTCGTCGAGGAGGGCAGCGAGCCGCAGCGCGCGCTCGAGGTCGTGCGCGGCTCGACCATCTTCACGACGCACACTCCGGTGCCGGCCGGAAACGAGATCTTCGGCAACGAGCTCGTCCTGCGCTACGTCGGAGAGCTCGCGGGGCAGGCGGGCCTGTCGGCCAAGGAGCTCCTCGCTCTGGGACGTACCGAGGGCACGGATGGGTTCGGGCTCACGCCGCTCGCACTCCGTCTCTCGGCGGCCGCGAACGGCGTCTCGGAGCTGCACGGCGAGGTCGCACGCGACATGTGGGCGCCGCTCTGGCCGGGCGAGGAGCCGCGGATCGGCCACGTGACGAACGGCGTCCACATCGGGACGTGGCTCGCACCCGAGCTCGCCGAGCTGCTCCGCACCGTCGGCGTGCGGCCGGAGGCGCCGCCCGACGAAGGCAACTGGGACGCGGTACACGAGCTCGGCTCGCCGGAGCTGTGGCGCGTGCACGCGACGCTGAAGGAGCGCGTGGCCGCGCTGACCGGCTTCGACGCCGAGCGGCTCACGATCGGATTCGCCCGCCGCTTCGCGACGTACAAGCGCGCCGGCCTCGTCTTCTCCGATCTCGAGCGGCTCCTCCGGCTGCCGGTGCAGATCGTCGTCGCCGGCAAGGCGCACCCGCAGGACGCCGCCGGCAAGGACGTCATGCAGCGGATCGTCAAGCTCTCACGCGACCCGGGCGTCGCCGGACGCGTCGTCTTCCTCGAGAACTACGACCTCGACCTTGCCCGGACGATCATCCCCGGCTGCGACATCTGGCTGAACACGCCGCGCCGGCCCTACGAGGCCTCCGGGACGAGCGGGATGAAGGCTGCCGTGAACGGCGTTCCCAACCTCTCGGTGCTCGACGGCTGGTGGGCGGAGGCCTACGGCCCAGAAGTCGGATGGGCGCTCGACGGCGCGACCGACGAGGCCGATGCGGCGCAGCTCTACCGCGTGCTCGAGGAGCAGGTCGTCCCGCGCTTCCACGACCGCGAGGCGTGGGTCACGATGATGAAGAATTCGATCTCGCACCTCGCGCCGCGCTTCTCGATGGAGCGCGCGGTGATCGAGTACGTGGAGCGCTACTACCTGCCGTCGACGGCCGACGTCAGCGCCCGCTGAAAGGCCCGAATCTGGTTCGGGAGCACTGCAACCGAATCTGATTCGGCGCAGCCGAACCAGATTCGAGCCCTTCGACGTGCCTATACCTGCTGGGGCTGCTGCGGTGCGTCGGCGAGGCGCTCCAGCAGCTCCTTCACCTTCTGCTGCTCGTCCTCGAGATGCTCCTCGTAGCGCCGCAGCCGCTCGACGAGCTGCTCGCGATCCGGGAAGCCGCGCCGTCCGCGACGATATCCATGTGATCCACACACCGGTACATTCACCTCCTCTACTTCACTCCCGATAATAGTTACGCGATGATAACCAATGAGCACGAGCTTACAGAGTTGCGGCGCCTCCTGCGCAGCGTGCTGCGCGGCCTCTGGCGCCGCCGGCGGCCCACGCCCGAGCTCCTCGAGCTGGTGAGCGGCAACCCCGCGCTCGGCCCCCGGCACGTGGGCGTGCTCGCGCAGATCGGGACGGAGGGGGAGCGCACGGTCGGCGAGCTCGCACGCGAGCTCGGCCTCTCGCTCCCCGCCGCGAGCAAGCTGACCCGCGACCTCGAGGAGCATGCGCTGCTCGAACGGCGCGAGGATCCCGAGGATCGCCGCCGCACCGTCGTCGCCCTGAGCCCGGGCACGGCGCGGCGTGTTCGCTCGTGGCTCAACCGCCGGAACAGGCCGCTCGAGCAGACGCTCGCGGCGCTCGACACGAACGAGCGCGCAGCGTTCCTGAAGGGACTCCGAGCGCTCGCCGACGCGCTGATGGAAGAATCAGGCTGTGGTTCTGAGCGATCGCACCATCGCAAAGCTCATCGGCGCGGGTCGCATCGGCATCGATCCGTATGACGATGCGCTGCTCCAGCCCTCGAGCGTCGACGTACGTGTCGACCGCTACTTCCGCGTCTTCCACAACGCGCGTTATCCCTACATCGACGTCAAGCAGCCGCAGGAGGAGCTGACCGAAGAGGTCGAGATCCATGATGACAACCCGTTCATCCTGCATCCCGGCGAGTTCGTGCTCGGCTCGACGCTCGAGCGCGTAACGCTGCCCGACGATCTCGTGGCCAGGTTGGAGGGGAAGTCGAGTTTGGGCCGCCTCGGCCTCTTGATCCACTCGACGGCGGGCTTCATCGACCCGGGCTGGGACGGGCACGTGACGCTCGAGCTCTCGAACGTCGCCAACCTCCCGATCACGATCTACCACGGCATGAAGATCGGGCAGATCTCGTTCATGCAGCTGTCGGAACCGACGTCCACGCCGTACGGTGCCTCGTCGCTCGGTTCCAAGTACCAAGGGCAGCGTGGGCCGACGCCGTCTCGCTACTGGCAGAACTTCGCATCATGAAGGTCCTCGTCACCGGCGGCACCGGCTTCGTCGGTCCGAAGGTCGTCCACGCGCTGCGCGCGCAGGGTCGCGAGGTGCGTGCGCTCGTGCGCCGGCCAGAGCGCGCATCCCAGCTCGCCGGTTGGGGCGCCGAGCTCGTGACCGGCGACGTCACCGACCCCGCCAGCCTGCGCGCGGCCGTCGACGGGTGCACGCATGTCGTCCATCTCGTCGCGATCATCAAAGGCAGCCCGAGCGACTTTCACCGGGTGATGACCCAGGGCACGAAGGACCTCGTCGCGTCCGCTAAGGACGCGCGCGTCGAGCGCTTCGTGCTGATGAGCGCGCTCGGCACGAGCGAGGCGACGAAGGACGTCGTGCCCTACTTCGCCTCGAAGTGGGCGATGGAGCAGGAGACACTGCACTCCGGCCTCGAATACACGATCTTCCGCCCGAGCCTGGTCTTCGGCCGCGACGGCAGCGCGCTCCAGGTATTCATCAAGCAGGTGCGCTACTCGCCGGTCGTGACGGTGATCGGAAGCGGGCTGCAGCGCCTTCAGCCGATCTGGGTCGAGGACGTGGCCGAGTACTTCGCGCGCGGCCTCGATCATCCGCAGGCGGCGAACCGCACCTTCGAGCTGGGCGGGCCCGACGTCGTGACGTGGAACGAGCTCTACGCGACGATCGCCGGCGTGCTCGGCAAGCGCCGGCGCTTCGTCCACATCCCGACCGGGCTGGCGCGGACCGGAGCCCAGCTGACGCAGTGGGCGCCCGGCGCGCCGCTGACCACCGACCAGATCGCGATGATCGAGGCCGGCGACAACGCCGCCTCGAACACCGATGCCGTCGACACCTTCAAGCTTCCCCTCGTCGCGCTCGAGGAGCAGATCCGCCGCGCCGCCTGAGCAGAGGCTCTCCCTCCTTCTCCTCCTGGCCGCCGCGCATCAGCGCATGGCGCAGCTCGTCGACCTGGAGCTCGCGGCCGACGGGGTCGAGTCCAACGGCTACGGACTGCTCAGCCTCGTCGGCGCAGGGCCGTTCGTCGTCACGGAGCTGAACGGCGAGGCATGGATCCCGAGCTGGCACGGCCGGGACGTCTGGCGGCTCTCCACCAACTAGACGGCGGCGAGGAAGCGCAGGAGGCGCGGCCAGGCCGCGGCTGACGCCCGGCCGTTTCCGGCGAGCGTGCCGCCGAGCGACAGGAACGTCCCGGGCCGCGGCTCGGCGATGCCAGGCGCCGGAAGGTTCGGAAAAGCGCAGCCGACGCCGTGTCCCGCGTCTCGGTACACGTGACCGGTGACGTTCGAACGCCCGTGAGCGTGCGCAAGCTCGAGCAACTGCTCCGTGGCGGGACCGGAGTCGATGATCTCGTCCTTCCCGCCGCCGGTGATGAGTGTGGGGACGGCGATCCGGTCGACCGGCAGCACCTCGAACGGCACCGGGCTGCCTGCGATCGTCCACGCGCGTCCTGAGGGGTCGCCCCCGAGCACCCGCGCCGCGGTCGTGCACGCGACCGCACCGTGGACGAGCTCGGGGTAGTAGCTCGCGAGCAGGAGCGCGAGCTCACCGCCCCGCGAGACGCCGGCCACGACGATCCGCGCCGGATCGACCTCCGGCTGGGCGGCCAGCCGGCGCAGGGCCGACTGGAAGTACTCCAGCGGGATGTTCTGCAGGTGCGGAGGCAGGCCGGGCTCGGCGAAGTAGCCGAGCGAGAGTGTCGGGAAGCCTCGGGAAGCGAGCAACGCCGCGGTCGCTCCCGAATGGCCGCCGGCGGATCCCCCGAGCGCGAGGACCGCGGTGTGCGCCGCGCTTCCGGGACGGCGGTAGAAGGTTCCCACGAGGCCGTCACGAGCGAAGGTCAGCTCGAGTGGTTCCACGTCGGCTGCAACGGTGCGACGCTCGAACGACGCCCGCGCGGCGGTCGTTCCGTTCCGGAGCACGCTCACCGTGACGGTCGACCGGTTCGACAGAACCAGGTGATCCGCGTTACCGGGCCTGCTTCCGACGCGCTGCATCGACCAGGCGAGGCGCATGTCCCCGCGTGTGTCGACCATCCCGCGTCGGTCGGCGCGGTAGGCGACGCGCGAGCGCCACACGCGGCCTGCAACATCGCGCGTCGTTGCCTGGAGCAGCACGCGTTCCCGCGCGTGCAGTCCGCCGACCCGGACGACCACCGGCTGATCCACGAGCGCGGCGGCAGGCTCGACAGAGATCGTCACCCGGGGCGAGGTGGCGAGCGCGGCCACGCAGAGCGAAGCGATCGCCCACCGCGTCATCGCGCACCCGCCACGAACGCGGCAGCGACGGTCTCGTCGATCGCGCGCGGCACCGGAACGACGCACGACTCCGGGCCGACGTCGCCGCGCGCGACGGCCTCGAGGCAGCGCGCCTGCAGCGCGAAGCCGAGGTCCATCGACTCGATCGAGTTGCCGAGCGGCCGCGGCCCGGCGAGGTTGACCATGTGGCCGCTCTCGAGCACCGTCACCCGTCCGTCGGCCGCGGCCTCGATCCCGGCGGCGTCGATCTCCCACGGAAAGTGCCCGGCATTGGCGAGGATCGCCCCGTCCTTCAGCAGGGGGAGGTCGGCGGCCGTGACGACGCCCTGCGCGCCCGTGACCGTGATCACGACGTCGGCGCTGCGCAGGGCTTCGTCGCGCTCCGGGACGAGGAATCCGTCCAGCAGGGCCTCCAGGCGGGCCACGGGGTCGCGCTCGACGACCGACACCACCGCGTATGCGTTGCGGAAGTTCGCCGCGACGCCTTTCCCGCAGGCGCCGTAGCCGAAGACGGTGACGCGCCGGCCGTTCGTCGCCTTGTTCGTGAGGCGCAGGAATGACTCGAGCACGCTCTGCCCGACCGCGTGCCGGTTCTCGGCGAACTGCTTGATCGGGCTGTCGTTGATCACGAGCACCGGCAGGCGGAGCCGGTCGCGCAGCGGCTCGAGCCGCATGCGGCCCGACGTCGTCTCCTCCGTGCCGCCGAGCAGGCGCCGATCGGGCTCCTCGATCCAGCGCGCGAAGAGGTCTCCGCCGTTGTCGAGCAGCAGGTGCGGGCCCGAGCGCACGACTTCCCAGAGGTAACGGTCGTGGTCGGCCGCATCGGCGGTCGGCGCGCCGACCACGTGCACGCCGTGCTCCGACAGGTAGTCGATCGCGGACTGCTGCGTTGTGTTCAGGTTCCCCGTCGCGTCGACCTCGGCGCCGCCGCGCTGCAGCGTGAGCAGC
>JABFWJ010000323.1 GCA_013362295.1 Thermoleophilia bacterium | reverse complement strand
AGGTCGTCTGGCACCCGCTCCTGCTCGTCGAGGATCTGCATGCCGGTCGCGAGCGGCAGCAGGTTGCCGAGCTGGTACTTCTGCATGTTCTGGTTGCCGGCGCGGACGAGGTTCGCGATCAGCTCGCCGAGCGATGCGTGGCCGATGATCGCGGCGCGCTTCGGCAGGCCACCCCACACCCCGTCAGCGCCCTCGAGCAGCGCCTCGATGAGCGACGCGTTCTCGAAGCCGCCGCCCGCGTGCATGTGGACGAGCAGCTTCAGCGGAGGCGGCAGGTAGCTGCGCGCGATCGCCACGTAGCCGCCGACCTGGAACGGCATGTACGTGCCGCGATCGTCCTCGATGCCCCTCCCCCCGTCACGCCGACGCCCGTCGGTCGCCTGGGATTCGCACGTCATGAAGACGTCGATCTGTTCGTCCAGCGGCTCGAGGCCTTCGAGCGCGGCGAGCTGTCGCCCGACGACTGGCGCTCGTTCCGCCTGCTGAACGGCGTCTACGGCCAGCGCCAGGACGGCTACCAGATGGTGCGCGCGAAGCTGCCCGCCGGCATCGCGACGCCCGCGCAGCTCGAGGCGCTCGCCGAGGTCGCCGAGAAGTTCGGCCACGGCAAGGGTCACGTCACGACGCGCCAGAACGTCCAGTATCACTTCGTCCAGCTGAGCGACACCGAGGCCGCGCTGCGGATCCTCGCCGATGCCGGCATCACGACGAAGGAAGCGTGCGGTCACTCCGTCCGCAACTGGACGTGCTGCCCGTTCGCCGGCGTCGCGAAGGACGAGCCGTTCGATCCGACGCCGTACGTCGACGCGCTCGCGCGCCACCTGCTCCGCGGCAAGTACAGCTCGACGCTGCCGCGCAAGCTGAAGCCGTCGCTCGGCGGCTGCTGCGGCACCGACTGCTCGCAGGCGTTCATCAATGACCTCGGCTTCCTCGCGCGCACGAAGGACGGCCAGCCCGGGTTCCAGCTGCTCGCCGGTGGCGGTCTGTCGACGCTGCGCCGCGAGGCGATGCTCGTCGAGGAATTCGTCCCGGTCGCCGAGCTCGCCGAGGCCGCCGACGCGATCGTCCGCGTGTTTCACCGGATCGGCAATCGCAACAACAAGGCGAAGGCGCGCCTCAAGTGGGCGATCGACAAGATCGGCAAGGACGCGTTCCTCGCCGAGTACCGCGCCGAGCGCGAGAAGATCCGCGCCGAGGGTGGCGTGCCGCTCGTCATCCCGCCTCAGCCGACGCCGCCGGCGCGCCGCACGCTGCTCTCGCAGGTCCAGCAGCCTGACGAAGGTTACGCCGAGTGGGCCGCCGACAGCGTCCGCCCGCAGAAGCAGGCCGGGTTCTCCGCGATCGTGATCCGCCTGCCGCTCGGCGACATCACGGCCGCGCAGCTCCGCGCGCTCGCGCAGCTCGCGGTGCAGTACGGCGAGGGCGAGGTGCGGCTGACCAACGAGCAGAACATCGTGCTGCGCTGGGTGCCGAACGCGCGGCTACCGTCGCTCCACCGCGAGCTCGCCGCGATCGGCCTCGCACGCATCGGCGCGAACACGCTCGCCGACGTCACGAGCTGCCCCGGCGCGACGAGCTGCAAGCTCGCCGTGACCTCGTCGAAGGGGCTCGCCGGCGTGCTCACCGAGATGCTCGATCGCCGCCCCGATCTGGTCCGCAGCGCGAAGGGCCTCGACATCAAGATCTCCGGCTGCCCGCACGGCTGCGGCCAGCACTACATCGGCGGCATCGGGTTTCAGGGCGGCATGCGCAAGCTCGCCGGCAAGGCGGCGCCGCTCTACCTCGTCTACGTCGGCGGTGGCATCCGCGCGACCGGTGCCGACTTCGGCCGCCTCGTCGGCAAGGTGCCGGCGCGGCGCGTCGGCCAGGCCCTCGAGCGCATGCTCGACTTCTACATCGCCGGCGGCGGGACGAGCCACGCGTTCTGGGCCGATGTCTCGCTCGACAAGCTGCGCGAGCTGCTCGCCGACCTCTCGCAGATCGACGAGGCGACCGCGACCGACGAGGACTTCGTCGACATCGGCGAGTCGCGCGCGTTCGAGATCGTCAACCAGGAAGGCGAGTGCGCCGCCTAACCTAGCGGGACGTCTTCACCGTCGGGCGGGTCGCATTGATGATGATGCCGAGGATGCCCGCCGTGACGAGCATCGAACCCGCGAGAATAGCGCCCGAGAACGGCGGCTCGTAGGGCTTGTCGGTCGTCATCGACGTGGAGTCGTCCTTGATCAGAAAATCCGATGCGATCGCCGCGCCACCGCCGGCGATCAGCACCGAGTCTCCGACGTAGGCCCATTTCTTGGCCGACGAGTTGTAGCCAAAACAGCCCGAGCTGGTCGCCAGCAGCGCGGAGAGCGCGAGCAGAGCCACACCTCTCATGCGCGACCAGTATACTGCGCTTCCGTGAAGCAGAGGTCTCCGCTCCTGCCGATCTTCTTGATCGTGCTCGTCGACGTGCTCGGCTTCACGATCGTCATCCCGCTGCTCGCGTACTACGCCGAGCGGTTTGGCGCGTCGCCGCTCGTCGCGACGACCCTGGTGTCGGTCTATGCAGTCTGCTCGCTGATCTCGACGCCGATCATCGGCAACTTGTCCGACAAGGTCGGCCGCCGCCGGATGCTGCTCATCAGCCAGGCCGGCACGCTCGCCGGCTTCTTGATGCTGGCGTGGTCGCACTCGCTGTGGATGGTGTTCGTCGGCCGCATCCTCGACGGCATCACCGCCGGCAACCTGTCGCTCGCGCAGGCCTACATCTCCGACCACACCAAGCCGGAGAACCGCGCGAAGGCGTTCGGCGTGATCGGCGTCGCGTTCGGCATCGGCTTCATGTTCGGCCCCGGCCTCGGCGGCACGCTCGCCGAGTACGGCCTGCACGTGCCGTTTCTCGTCGCGGCGGGCCTGTCGGCGCTGTCGATCTTCTGCACCGCGACGCTGCTGAAGAAGGAGACGCCGCCGCAGGAGGTCGCGCCATCGACGGGACCGATGCCAGCGGGTCGCCGGCCGGGCGCGTTCGATATCGCGACGTACGGCACGTACTTCAAGCGGCCTCGCCTCGGCAGCCTGTACCTGCAGTTCTTCCTGTTCTCGTTCGCGTTCTCGTGCTTCACGAGCGGGTTCGCGCTGTTTGCCGAGCGCCGGTTCTCGACGCACCCGGCGCTCCATCGC
>JABFWJ010000024.1 GCA_013362295.1 Thermoleophilia bacterium | reverse complement strand
GGAGCCGCCCAATGTGGTTGGAGCCTCTTCTCACGGCGGAGGAGACGCGGCTCGCCGTGGAGGCGCATCAGGGACCACTCGAGGAGCTGATGGAGCGGGCGGGCGCCGCCGTCGCCGACCTCGTCCTGCGCCTGTTCCCGGGGGCCGTCACCGTCGTGTGCGGGAAGGGGAACAACGGCGGCGACGGCAAGGTGTGTGCGCGCGTCCTGCAAGAGGCGGGCCGCGAGGTGCGCGTCGTCGACGGCGTCGGCGAGCTCGGCGAGCCGGACGTGATCGTCGACGCGCTGCTCGGAATCGGCCTGCGCGACGCGCCGCGTGAGGATGCCGCGCGGATGATCGAGCGGATCAAGGTGAGCGGCCGACCGGTCGTGGCGGTCGATGTTCCGTCCGGCGTGAACGCGACGACCGGCGAGATCCCCGGCGTCGCGGTCCGGGCTGAAGCGACCGTGACCTTCGGCGCGGCCAAGGTGGGGCTCGCGATCGCGCCCGGCCGCTTCCACGCGGGCGCCGTGCACATCGCGCCGATCGGGCTGCGTCCCCGCGAGCACGAGCACTCGCTCGTTCCCGCCTCGGCACTGCTCGAGGTCCCGCGCAAGCGTGCGGACTCGACGAAGTACACGGCCGGTTCGGTGCTGGTCGTGGGCGGCTCGCGCGGTCTCACCGGAGCCCCGATGCTCGCGGCACGCGCGGCTTTCCGCGCCGACGCCGGCTACGTCGCGGTCGCGGCGCCCGAGTCCGCACTCCCGATCCTCGAGGCGTCGCTGCTCGAAGTCGTGAAGCGCCCGCTGCCGGAGGACAATGCCGGCCGGCTCCTGCCGCGGTCGGCTGACGCGATCCTCGAAGCCGCCGAGAAGGCGCAGGCGGTCGCAATCGGTCCGGGCCTCGGCCGCAGCGACGGCACGGTCGAGCTCGTCCGGATCCTCCTCGACCGGCTGACCTTGCCCGTCGTGCTCGACGCGGACGCGCTCTGGGAGCTCGAGCCGTTCACACGTGCAGCACCCACGGTGCTGACGCCGCACTCCGGCGAGCTCGCGCGGCTGCTCGGCGGCCGGAGCCGCGAGGTCGACGCTCACCGCCTCGAGTCGGCACGGCGGGCCGCCACCCGCTTCGGCGCTGTCGCGCTGCTGAAGGGCGCCGACACGATCGTCGCGACACCGCGTGAGGGCGTGCTCGTCGCGACCTACGGCACGCCGGCGCTCGCCACCGCCGGGTCCGGCGACGTCCTCACCGGGATCGTCGCGGCCTTCCTCGCGAAGGGCATGGACGCCCGTCTCGGCGCCGGTGTCGCGGCCGCCGCGCACGGTGTCGCGGCCGAGCTCGTCGATCCGCAGCCCGGCATGATCGCCTCCGACCTGCTGCCTGCGCTCCAGCGTGCGCTCGCAGGCCACGGCCTGCAGCGCGCGCCGCTCCATTGAGAAGCGAGATCACGATCGACCTGGGCGCATTGCGGCGCAACGTCAGGACGCTGCTGCGGGCGCTCGAGGGAACCGAGCTGTGGGCGGTCGTGAAGGCGAACGGCTACGGACACGGCGCCGTCGACTGTGCGGACGCGGCTCTCGCCGCGGGGGCGACGACGCTGTGCGTCGCGACCGTGCCCGAGGCGCTCGATCTCCGCGCCGCGATCCCGGCCGCACGCATCCTCGTCATGGGCCCGGCGTCGAACCGCGAGGTGGCGCAGGCGCGCGACGCGGACCTTGCGCTCGTCGTTCCGGCGAACGAGATTCCGGAAGGCGTGGCCGTGCATCTGAAGATCGACACCGGGATGGGCCGCTGGGGCGCCTCGGAGCTGCCCTCCCCGACGAGGGAAGTGGTCGGCGTAATGACCCACCTCGCCACAGCCGACACCGATCTCGAGTTTGCGCGTGCGCAGGTCGAGCGCTTCCGCGAGGCCTCAGCGCCGCTCGCGCACCTCACCCGCCATGCGGCGAACAGCGCAGCGGCGCTTCGGCTGCCCGAGGCGCGATTCGACGCGGCGCGGTGCGGCATCGCGCTGTACGGGCTCTCGCCGTTCGGGACCGACGCGGCGGAGGACGGGCTCGAGCCGGTGCTCTCCTGGACGAGCGAGATCGCGCAGTCGAAGCTGCTGCGCACAGGCGAGTCCACCGGCTACGGGCGCCGGTTCGTCGCGGAGCGCGATACGTGGATCGGCATCGTGCCCGTCGGCTACGCGGACGGTTTCCGCCGCGACCTGACGGGCACCGAGGTCCGGGTGGCGGGCGAGCGCCGACACGTGGTCGGAACGATCTCGATGGATGCGACCGCGGTCGAGCTCGATCGGGAGCTCCCGTCCGGGACCCCCGTGACGATCGTCGGCCGCGGTGTGCCGCTGGAGGAGCATGCGGCGGTGGCGGGCACGATCACGTATGAGCTCGCGTGCGGCATCAACACTTCGCCTGAGCGTGCCCGGCGCGTGGTGGTCGACTCATGACGACGAACGCCGAGCGCCGCGCCGCGCTGCAGCGCGACCGCGCCGCCGCACTCGCCGAGCGGCTCGAGTCGCTGCTGCAGCTCAGCGGCGACGAGCGCGTGCTCGACGTCGGCGCCGGAACAGGCGCGCTCGCCTTCGCGCTCGCTCCCCGCGTGCGCGAGGTGGTGGCGGTCGAGATCGACGAGGAGCTCGCGGCGCGGGCTCGCGCCGACGCGCCGGAGAACGTCGAGGTCGTCGTCGGCGACGGCGAGCATCTGCCGTTCGACCGGGGCGAGTTCGACGTCGCCGGGACGCTGCGGACGCTGCACCACACCCGCCGTCCGGAGCTCATCGTCGCCGAGCTCGCGCGCGTGACCCGACCCGGCGGGACGATCCTTGTCGTCGACCAGCTCGCGCCGGTCGACCCACTCGCCGCCCTCGAGCTGACACGGTTCGAGCATGCCCGTGACCCGTCGACCAGCCGGATCCTCGCCGACAACGACCTGCGCGGATTGTTCGACGCGAATGGCCTCGTACTGCGCCGCCAGGACGTCGTGCGCGAGCCGCGCGACCTGGACGCATACCTCGACCTCGCCGGCTGCGAGGGCTCCGAGCGGGAATGCGCGCGCGCCCTGGCGCCTAGCGGCTACGAAGCCGTCGTCGGCTGGTACGTGCTCGCGCGGTAGCGACGATGCCCGGCGCGAGCGCCTGGATCCAGGCGGCCGGGCGATACCAGCGGGGCACGACGATCTCGCGCCTGTTCTTGTCGACCGCGTCGAGCAGGCGCTCGACGACGAGCTGCGGCTCGGCGACGAGCCTCGAGCTCAACGGGCCGAACCGGTCGCGCTGCGGGAACCCCTCGGTCTCGACGAAGCCGGGATTCACCGTGTGCACGAAAACACCGCGGCGGGCGAGCTCCACAGTGATCGAGCGCGAGAAGGCGAGCTGCGCGTGCTTCGAGGCCGAGTACGGCCCGCCGGCCACCGTCCCGGCGACCGAGACGAGGTTGACGAGGCGCGAGCCTCGGTCGAGGCCGGGCAGGAACGCGAGGGTCGTCCAGACGGAACCGAGGTAGTTGACGCGCATGACGCGCTCGATCACCTCGGGCTCGACGTCGAGGTAGTTGCCGCGCGCGCCGACGCCAGCGTTGTTGACCAGCAGGTCGATGCGCGGATGACGCTGGAGCACGCGCGCCGCGACGGCGTCCACCGCCGCCCGGTCCGCGACGTCGCACTCCTCGTGCTCGTCCGCCCGGGAGGGACGGCGAGAGAGGCCGACGACGAGCGACCCGCGTGCCTGCAGCGCACGCACGAGCTCCGCCCCGATGCCCGAGGACGCGCCGGTGACGACGCTTATCTGCAGACTCTGAGCACGCGACCGGCCGCGGCCTTGCGGCCCGAGGCGTCGGTGACCGTCGCGAGCAGCCGGTGCGTGCCCTTCTTGAGCCCGGCGGTCTTCCAGTCGATCGAGTAGACGCCCTGCCCTGTCCGGTCGACGCCGATCTGCCGGCCGTTGTCCCGGAACGCGACCCTCCGCACCTTGGTCGTGGAGTCGGCGACGACGACGAGCCGGTCGTTCTTGAGGGCGCAGACGTGCGCGGGCGGCTCGATCCACGTGATCGTCGGGCCCTTCACGACGGTGAACCGCGTGAGCAGGAAGCGCGTGTTCGGATAGATGTCGTTGCCGACCGTGTTGATGTTCTTCGCCTCCTGATAGTCGGAGGCCATCAGGATCGCGCGTGTCTTGCCCGCCTTGAAGGGCGGCGCGGCGGACGGGATCCCGATCACGATCAGCCCGGTCGACGGGTCATACGCGGACGCACCGACGAGGGCGTTGTTGTAGTTCAGGACGAGCGACAGCGGATCGACACCGGCGCCGGAGTCCACCGCCTGCGCGACGATCAGCGGTCTCCCCGCGGTCACCCGCGTCGTCAAGATGCGCGCGGCCGGCGGCGTCAGGTCGTCGATCCACGCGTTCAGCAGGTAGCCGCCCTTCTGCGAGCGGTTCGTGAACGGGTCGGCCCGCGAGTCGACCGACACGTAGAAGCGCTGCAGGCGCGGGAACTGCACGCCCGCCGCGCCGACGTCGATGTTCGCGTCGAACGTGAGCGCGTTCACGTCGGTGGGGATGCCTGCATAGCCCTGCACGTCGTTCTCGTTCTTCGAGCCGAGCACGAACGGGTCGACGAGGGCGCCCGGCGACGTCGCGAGCACCGAGACGCCGAAGTTCACGATCGGCTCGTTGATGTCGACCGAATACATGTGCTCGGCGCCGTCTTCGTTCATCGTCGCGCCGATGTAGTTCGGCGGCGGGCCGAACGGCTCGGCGGGGCAGCAGTAGACCGAGACGCGGTTCGTCCCGGACCTCGTGTTCCCGGTCTGCAGCTTCTTCAGCTGGACGACGGGCGCGTTCGCGAGCGCAGGGCGCTCGACGATGAATGCATACGGAACGCGTCGCACGACGCTGTTCCCCCGGAGGACGATGAAGCCGTAGTTCTCGCCGAGGTTCGCGTCGATGGCCGCGCGGACGGTGACCGGAAGCGCGACGTCGCCGCCCGGCGGCACGTGGATCGTGCCGGGGACGTCGATCTCGACGCCGGACGTCTGCGACTGCGGAGCGACCCCGACCGACCAGTCGCCGCCGCCGTCACCTGTGTCGGAGACCGTGAGCAGCATCGACGAGCGTTGCGCTCCCGTCGCGATGTTGAGCCGCTGGAACGAGAGCGACTGCGGGTCGGTCAAGATCTTCGGGTCGTCCGCCGCCATCGCGTTGGCGAGCCCGGCACCCTCGAGCAGCACGGGTGCCTCCTGCGTGCGCGCCGTGTCGCCCCAGGCGGGGCCGGCCGTCGACATGAGCGCCGACTTCACGTTGTACGGCGTCCAGCTCGGGTGGCGCTCCAGGAGCAGCGCAGCGGCGCCGGCGATGTGGGGAGTCGCCATCGACGTGCCCGCGAAGACGGCGAACGTCGACCCGGTCGTCGCCGGCGGTGTCGAGGAGAGCACGTCGAGCCCCGGTGCGGAGACGTCCGGCTTCAGCATGTGGCCGAAGTCGGTCGGGCCGGCCGACGAGAAGCTGGTGATCACCCCGCCGCGGTTCGTCGAGATCTCCTGGATCCCGTTCGACACGCGGATCGCGGCCTGGCCGCCGTGCGCCGCGAGGTAGGCGCGCAGCTGCTGGCCGTCCAGGTCGGAGATCATGCCGCCGGCGATCGGGAGCCGGATCGGGATCGGGTTCGCCTCGCCGAACCGGTTGTCGATCAGGATCAGGCCGATCGCGCCGCCGCGGGCGGCCCGCAGAGCCTTGGAGATGAACGTGCAGGTGCCGCGGTCTGCGAGCAGGATCTTGCCCTTCACCGCGTTCCTGGGCAGCGTGCCGAGCGTCGTGTTCGGCGCCGTCGCCGAGCCGCAGAGGTGCGACTCGACGGGCTTGCCGTCCGTCCCGAGCACCGAGGTGACGTCGACGATCGTCTGGTCGAGCGTCGACCAGGCCCCGGGGAGCTTCGCGCCCCCGGCGCTCTGCAACGGCACCGCGCCGAGCGACGGCGGGCCGTTCACGACGCCCAGGGCCGGCGCGAACACGTGGTTGTTCGAGGTGGCAGCGACCGAGATCGCGTCGGGAGCGGTCCCGGGCGAGCCCGTCGTCCCGAGGCCGAAGTCCTCGCGATCGTTGCCGGCGGCGATCACCGGGACGACGCCTGCCCGCGCGACATTGCGAATCGTCTCGTACATCGCGTCGTTCGCCGGATCGGTCTGGGGGCCGCCGCCCGAGAAGTTGATGACGTTCATTCCGTCCGCGACCGCCGACTCGAACGCGTGCACGATCTCCGGCGTGTTCGCCTGGTGTCCGAGCGGCGTCGGCACGGTGAAGACCCGGTAGTTGCCGATCCACGCCCTCGGTGCGACACCCGAGAGGTTCGCGGTCGCGGGGTGGTCCGGTCCCTTCGGCGCCGTCGTTCCTGCGTCGCCCGCCGCGATTCCCGAGACGTGCGTCCCGTGCGGCTCTGTCCGGTCGAACGCCTTGTTGCTGTTCCGGTCGCGGATGGGACCGGGGAAGACGCGGGCGACGATCACCTTGGGCGTCGTCAGCTTCTTGTCGCCGCGCGGGAAGCCCGGCGGGTACGCGAAACCGGCGGGATTCAGAAACGGGTTCTTGGCATCCACGCCGGTGTCGACGACGCCGATCTTGATCCCCTGGCCCTCGTCGCCGGTGGCCGTCTCCAGTGCGGGTGCGTTGATCACCGACGGCCCGCGGTCCAACGTCGTGGAGTACGAGAGGCTCGGGTAGACCTTCGTCACCGCCCGGACGCCGAGCAGCTTCGGCAGCGATCTCGCCGGCAGCCGAACCGTGAGCCCGTCGAGCAGGATCGAGAAACGGCTCTGGACCTCTGCGGCGGGGACGGCGGCACGCACCTGAGCCGCGGCGCTGCGCTGCAGCTGTGCGAGCTTCGCGAGATAAGCCCTCGAGCTCGCGCTCGTGACGTCGAGCGCCTGGGCGCGCGAGGCCGACGCGAGCGTCCGATCCGAGCTCCACGCGGCCAGCGGCGGCGCGCCGAGCCGGACGATCACGCGCGTCCAACCGCGCTGTGCCGGCACGGGGATGTGCAATGTGCCGGCTCGGACGCGCGGCAGCGCACCCTCACCCTCACGCGCGTCACGACGAATCGGGGTGAGGGCGGCCGACGCAGAGGTCGCCGCCACGAGCCCGATCACCGCCGAGAGCAACAGGGGGCGACGCAAGGTCCCGCACAGTACCCGATCCCGGCCTAAACTCGCCCCCGTGTTCGAGGGGAAGAACGCCCTGGTCCTCGGGGTCGCGAACAAGCGCTCGATCGCCTGGGCGATCGCCAAACGCCTCTCCGACGGCGGCGCGCAACTCGCGTTCACCTTCCAGGGCGAGCGCATCGAGAAGGGCGTCCGCGAACTCGCCGAGTCGGTCTCCAGCCCGCTCGTGACCGAGCTCGACGTCCGGGACGACGCCGCGATCGAGCGAGTCTTCGGCGAGGTGTCAGGCGTGTTCGACGGGAAGCTGGACATCCTGGTGCATTCGGTCGCCTTCGCCGCGGCGGAGGATCTGGAAGGGCGCTTCACGGATACGCCGCGCGACCGGTTTTGGATGGCGCTCGACGTGAGCGCGTACTCGCTCGTCGCGACCGCGCGCGCCGCGGAGCCACTACTGGCCGCGGCCGGCGGTGGCTCGATCGTGACGATGACCTACCTCGGCGGCGAGCGTGCGGTGCCGCACTACAACGTGATGGGCGTCGCCAAGGCGACGCTCGACTCGGCGGTCCAGTACCTCGCGTGGGATCTCGGGGAGAAGAACATCCGCGTGAACGCGGTCTCGGCCGGCCCGGTGCGCACGCTCGCCGCGCGCTCGATCGCGGGCTTCCCGACGATGGAGTCGATCGTTGAAGAGCGGGCGCCGCTCCATCGTCACATCGGCGCCGACGACGTCGCGGCGGGCGCGGCCTACCTGTTGAGCGACGACGCCAAGAACGTCACCGGCACGACGCTCTACGTCGACGCCGGCTATCACGCGATGGGTATGTAGAGGAGCGCGGCGAGGCTCTGGCGCGTCCGCTCGAGCGGTTTGTCCAAGCCGTGTCTGAGCGGCTGAGAGCGGGTTGGACGCTCATTGTCTGGGCGTGATTGCCTCAACCCCGGTCCCGGTGATGTCATGCGTCGCGGCGGCACGCGCCTTCGCCCGGTTGCGGCGGATTGTTTGAATCACGTCGTCCAGCGCAGGCTGCATCAGTTCGAGTGTCCGCGGCGCATCGCCGACAAGGCCAGGATGCGCAGCTAGGTCGCGTCCTCGGCGCCGAGCGCGGCACGGATACGCTCGAGTGCCGTGTTCTCCTGCGGCGAGACCCCCTTTGCTGCTTCGGCGACCGATCCCGCCACCTCGAGCACGAACTGCCGGTACGCGGCCAGCTCCTCGGGCGTCTTTGCTCTGAGTATGGCTTCGGCCTGCTCGAGTGTCGCGACGGTACTGCGCTCGACCTCCTCCGGCGATGCCGTGATCCCGAAGGGGCGTTCGTGACCGCCTGCGAGGTCGCGGACGAGGACGCTGTCGCTGTGCTCGTGCGCGTCTCGCAGATGGTGTGCGAGCGCGTTCGCCTCTTTGAAGCTGTCGAAGAGGCTTCGGTCGACCAGCGCCACGAACGTGCCTGCGCCGATGACTCCGCCTTGGATCGTCTTCCATTCCTCGTCGGTGAAGTCTGCTCTCGTGGCCATGGCGCCAGTATCGCAGGCATCCCGAACAGCTCAGCGTGTGACGAGCTTCGAGAGTTCGTCTGCGCTGTAGGTGGTGGCGATCGGTGAGCCGTCGGGCTCCAGGGGGAGGCCGTTGTTCAACGGACCGGCGTCGACCGGGTCGAACCCGAGCCGGTCGAGGAGTCGCATGACCTGCCTGACGGCGAGGTGGTCGTCGCCCGCCGCGCCGATTGCGATGCGGTCGGGTGCTCCCTTCGGCCGCTGGTGTTCTTGGAGCTGGTGATAGCCGAGCTGGTTGAGGCTCTTGACGACGCGCGCGGAGGGAAAGTGCTCCTGGACGATCGTGCTGGTGCCGCCTGGTGCGGCGGTGAGCTCTGGATCGTGTCCGTCGACGGGTTCCCAGTAGTTCGTCGCGTCGATCAGGATCTTGCCCGCGAAGAGATCGGAACCGAGCTCGCGGAAGCGGTGTGTGGGGACTGCGAGGACGACGATGTCGGCGTGGCGTACGACCTCGTCGGTCGTCGCCGCGCGCGTCCCCGCCGCGAGGACGTCGATCGTGAGCGCGATGTCGCCGGCCGGGCCCGATCCCGAGATCGCGACGTCGTAGCCGGCCGCGACGGCGGCGCGGGCAAGCGTCGTGCCGAACTTGCCCGCCCCCACGATGCCGAGGCTCAGATCGTCGACCTCCGGTCTGGTCGTGCTCGCGACGCCCTCGGCGAGCTCGATGGAAGCGACGCTCGTCATCACGTCCCGACTACGGCGGCGGCGTCGTCTGGTTCCGGAGCTGCAGTGAGCAGTTCGCGGACACGGGGGATGACCTCCCGCCCGTATAGCTCGACCGTGGCCATTCGCCGGTCGTGCGGAATGCGCCCGATGGCGTAGTGCAGGTCGAACCGACTGAGGCTGAGCGTGCGCATGACGGCCGCGATGCGCTGCGCGACGGTCTCGGGCGAGCCGACGTACATCGAGCCGTGGTCGACCTCTGCGAGGAACTGCCCGTAGGTCGGCGGCCGCCAGCCGCGCTCACGCGCCGCCCACTCGAACTGCTCCTTGTAATAAGGCCACTGGATCTTCAGCGCCTCGTCGTCCGTCTCGGCGACGAACCCGAGCGAGTGCAGCCCGATCGGCAGCTCCGACTGTCCGTGCTGCTGGAGGGCGCGCTTGTACAGCTCGACGTACGGCGCGAAGCGCTCGGGCCTTCCGCCGATGATCGCCAGCATCAGCGGCAAGCCGAAGCGGGCGGCACGGATGACCGATTGCGGGCTGCCGCCGACGCCGACCCAGGTCGGGATGTGCCCTGCGGGGATCGGCGGGCTGACGAATTGGTCCATGAGGGGGGACCGGAAGTTCCCCGACCAGGTCACGGGCTGCTGACGGAGCAGGCGAACGAGCAGGTCGAGCTTCTCCTCGAACAGCTCCTCGTAGTCGGCGAGGTCGAAGCCGAAGAGCGGGAAGGAGTCGATGAGCGAGCCGCGGCCGACGATCAGCTGCGCACGGCCGTTCGACACGGCATCGAGGGTGGCGAAGTCGGTGTACAGCCGAACGGGGTCCTGCGTGCTGAGGACTGTGACGGCAGTGCCGAGCCGAATCCGTTCCGTCCGGCCGGCGATCGCGGCGAGGACCACGTGGCCGGCAGAGTCCATGAATTCGGTGCGGTAGTGCTCGCCGATGTTGAAGGAGTCGATGCCGACCGCCTCGGCGAGCACTGCCTCCTCGACGGCGTTCCTGATCACCTGGTCGCCGCCGATCGGCAGCCCGGCCTCGTCGACCGTCACCGGTAGGAACGTGTCGAGACCAAATTCGAGTGTCGGCATTCGGGCCCCCCTGTGGGCTCAGTTAGTAGGAGCCTCCGGTTACTTGACTGCTCAAACGTCTCGATCCGAGTGGTTATTCCGCCGCAAATGCGCGGTGTCGAGATCGCGAACGCGCCGCGGATTTTCGCGGAACAAGCCGGGCGCCTGTGACGTTTCGAAGGCTCGAGGACGCGATGCAGATGTCGACAGGTGCGGTCACGGAAGACGGAAGAGCGCGCGTTCTTGCCGACGGCAAACGGATCCCGCTGCTGGGGCTCGGCGTCTGGCAGGTGCCGAGCGGGCCTGAGTGCGTGAACGCCGTCCGCTGGGCCCTCGAGCTCGGCTATCGACACATCGATACTGCCCAGGCGTACGGCAACGAGGAGAGCGTCGGGCAGGGACTGCGCGAAAGCGGCGTCCCGCGCGGCGAGGTGTTCCTCACCACCAAGTTCTATCCGGCGCGGAAGGACCCGGTGGCGGAGGTCGAACGCAGCCTGCAGCGGCTCGGGGTGGACTACGTCGACCTCTACATCATCCACTGGCCGCAGGGCGGCCCGACGTGGGCGTGGCCAGGGATGGAGCGGGCGCGGGAGCTCGGCTACGCGCGATCGATCGGGATCTCCAACTTCGGCGTCGCCGAGCTGGAGCGGCTGCTCGGGACCGCGACCGTCCCGGCTGTCGTGAACCAGGTCCAGTTCAGCTCGTACGAGTATCGCAAGGCCCTCCTGAGGGCGTGCCAGCGCGCTGGCGTCGCGCTGGAGGCCTACAGCCCGCTCGGAACCGGACGCCACCTCGGCAGCGAGACCGTCGGGCGGATCGCGCGACGCCACGGGCGCACGCCCGCCCAGGTGCTGCTTCGCTGGTGCATCGAGCGTCACATCCCTGTGATCCCGAAGTCGACTCACCGCGAGCGGATCGCAGAGAACGCGCAGGTCTTCGACTTCACGCTGTCGGATCGGGACCTGGAAGAGCTCGACGCGCTCGATCGCACCGGAGGCACGGACCGCGCACTCGAACGCAAATGGTGGCGGTAGGGGCCCTGCCGCTGAGGGCGGCGATCGACGAGGTCGCGTCCCGCGATCCCGTTCTCGCCGATCTCGTCGCGCGCGTCGGCCCGATCCGCCACCGCCCGCGCGACCCGGACGGCCCCTTTGCGGCGCTCGTGCGGGCGATCGTGTTTCAACAACTCGCCGGCCGTGCAGCACAGGCGATCTACGGGCGTCTCCGCGGCGCGGTCGGCGAGAGGTTGACGCCGGAGGCATTGAACGCGGTCTCTGACGCGGAGCTCCGCGCCGCCGGCCTGTCGGCGAACAAGCTCGCCTCTATCCGCGACCTTTCCACCAAGGTGCTCGACGGCACCG
>JABFWJ010000454.1 GCA_013362295.1 Thermoleophilia bacterium | reverse complement strand
ATTCCCACGATCGCGTGCCCGGCCTCGTGATAGGCGGTGCGGCGCCGATCGTCGGGGCTCATCATCACCTTGCGCTCGGCCCCGAGCACGATCCGCTCGAGCGCGTCGCTGAAGTCCGCCTCGGCCACCTTCTCGTGGCCTCGGCGGGCTGCGAGCAGGGCGGCTTCGTTGACGAGGTTGGCGAGGTCGGCTCCGACCATGCCGGGCGTCGCGGCCGCAATCCGTCCGAGGTCGACGTCGTCGGCGAGCGCCACGCCACGCACGTGGACCTCGAGGATCCGCTGGCGCCCTGAGCGATCCGGCGGTTGAACGGCAACGCGCCGGTCGAACCGGCCGGGGCGGAGCAGTGCCGCGTCGAGCACGTCCGGCCGGTTGGTCGCAGCGATCACGATCACGTTCGTGGACGAGTCGAAGCCGTCCATCTCGGTCAGGATCTGGTTCAGCGTCTGCTCGCGCTCGTCGTTCCCGCCGCTGAAGCCTGCGACCCCCGAGGTGCGGGAACGGCCGACCGCGTCCAGCTCGTCGACGAAGATGATCGCGGGCGCGGCCTCCTTGGCCTGCGCGAAGAGGTCACGCACGCGCGATGCGCCGATGCCGACGATCGCCTCGACGAACTCCGAGGCCGACATGGAGAAGAACGGCACGTCCGCCTCGCCGGCGACGGCACGCGCGAGCAGGGTCTTACCGGTGCCGGGCGGACCGGAGAGGAGCACGCCGTGTGGGATGCGGGCGCCGAGCCGGCTGTACTTCTCGGGATTGCGCAGGAAGTCGACTACTTCCGAGAGCTCCCCCTTCGCCTCGTCGATACCGGCGACGTCGTCGAAGGTGACCCGTTCGCCGGACGGCTGGTAGCGGCGGGCACGTGAGCGACCGAACGCTCCGAGCATGTTCTGGACGTTTCCCGAGCGCCGCATCAGCCAGAAGAGGAGCCCGATGAAGAGAAGCGTCGGCAGGAAGCTGATCAGCAGGCTCTCCCAGAACGGCGGTCCTGTATCGAGCGGCTGGGCGTTGACGACCACGCCCTTGCGCTGCAGGAGCTGCGCCAGCGCCTTCGTGTCCGCGAACGCCGGAATCTCTGTCCGGAAGCTGGTGGTCGGCTTCGACTTGCGGTACGTCTGCGGGCCCCGGAACGTTCCCTGAATCGCCGTCCCTTTCGAGACGATCGAGACGACGTGCCCTTCGGACACCTGCCGGAGGAAGAACGGGCTGTACGGCACACGAACCCGAGTCGGCGCGTGCACCGTTCGCGAGCCCGCCCAGATGTTGAGCGCGAGCAACGCGAGCGCGAACGCGAGCCAACGCCAGGTGGGGCGGAGGCGCGGCGGAGGCGGCGTCCCACCTGCGCCGGGCGGCCGCGGTGCCGGCCGCGCCGCGTCGGCCGTGCGCTCGGAATCTCTCGCTGCCGTGACGAACGCCTCCCTTCGCAGAACCCTCTGCCGCCGTCAGGCTACTCCCTGGTCGCGCCCTGCTCGTCCGGTGCCGGCCTCGTCGACGCCCACCTGGTCCGGTTTCGCTGTCATCGCGCTGACGTTCAACGGATCTCGAAGCCGATGAGTCCTTCGGGCTCCTCCGTCGACGTCTCGAACCGCGTAACCGTTGCCGCGCGCGGACCTTCGCGGCAGAACCGGAGCACGGACTCCACGGGCTCTTCGTCGCCTTCGAGCACGATCTCGACCGTCCCGTCGGCGCGGTTCCGCGCCCAGCCGGCTACGCCGCGTTGCCTCGCGGCGCGCGCAACGGAGGCTCGGAAGCCGACTCCGTGCACCTGGCCGTACGCAATCACGCGTCGGCGAACCGCCATCAGCCGAGGTTATGCCTGTCGCGCCGGGGCCGAGGTCGGTCGCGCATTTGCGTCGGCAGCGCTGAGGCGGCTGCTCAACGGCTACCCGTGATCGCCGCGACTCCGAGTTGATCTGATAATCTGATTTTCATGCGAAGGCTGAGCGCGACAGATGCTGCTCGTCGTTTCTCTGAGTTGTTGGACGCCGTCGAGCGGCGTGGCGAGACGTTTCTCGTCGTGCGCCGGGGTCATGCCGTCGCGCGAATCGAGCCGGCCCGAGCGGCCAACGGCAAGCACGTGAAGGAGATTCTTCGGGCCAGCCCGCCCGACCGGCGGTGGGCATCCGAACTCGGAGAGCTTCGCGCTGCGCTCGCCATCGAGAACCGGCTCTGGACCGGCTGATCCTCGACACGACCGTTCTCGTGACAGTCGAGCGCTCGGCGCGAGCGCTCGACCAGGTGATCGGCGACGAGGACGATGTCGTGATCGCAGCGATCACTGCAGCAGAGTTGCTGGTCGGCGTGGAGCTCGCGGCGGGGAAGACCAAGCAGCGGCGACACGCATTCGTCGAGGATGTGTTCTCGGCGATTCCCATCGAGCCCTACGACCTCGACGTGGCCAGAACGCACGCATCTCTGCTCGCGCATACTCGGCGAGCAGGCCGTACCCGTGGCGCCCATGACCTGCTGATCGCAGCCACCGCTCTGACACACAATCGGACGGTCGTCTCAGCCGACGCCTCAGGGTTCGAAGACCTACCTGGACTTGACCTGCGGCCGCTCGTCTAGTCGAGCCGCCTTGCGCACTGCCGAATTCAGTGGCGCCGCCTGCTTCGCGGGGACGGGGGAAAGATTGCCGGCGACTGGGTCGTGGCCTGTGTTCGCGTCCAGCCGCGCTGTCAGTGCGCAACCTCGCTCCGGGTCGCAGTGGAAGCGCCTGACCTCAGTAGTGTCAGCACTGATGCGGAGGGCGTTCCCGGTCATCTACACCCGCGATGTCGAACGTGCCGTCGACTTCTACGCGGGGCTGCTGGGATTTGAGGAGCAGTACCGATTCCCGGCCCACGGCGAAGCGGGCTACGTTGGTTTGAGACGTGATCAGGCCGACCTCGGGATCGTCCACGAGTCATCGCCACAACAGATGATCGGTGCGACCATGGGCGATGGGCCGCGCTTCGAACTCTTCGTGTACGTCGACGACGTCGACGCGTCGATCGAATCGATGCGAACTGCCGGTGTCACGGTTCTTCGCGCTGCCGACGACATGCCGTGGGGCGAGCGGGTGGCATCCGTTTCGGACCCCGACGGAAATCCAGTGACGCTCGCCGCGCCGACGGCCGCCTCCCTTCCGTAAATCCCACCAGTGCATGCCCTTCATCCTCCGGTGAAGCTGCTCCCGGGCGAGCGGAT
>JABFWJ010000075.1 GCA_013362295.1 Thermoleophilia bacterium | reverse complement strand
GGGAGCAACGAGCACCTCGGTGAGGTTGACGACGCTGATCAGCGGCGCCTCGTCTCTTCTCTTCCAGTTGCGGAAGAGGACTCGCGTTCGTGTGTGGTGTGGGTCGTTGCCGTCGAGCGCGCCGATCAGGACGTCGGCGTCGAGGACGACTCTCACCGCTCGGCATCTTCGCGGTCGAGTTGCTCCAGGTAGCCGCGCGGGTAGGTGCCGGTGAGGGCGCCGAAGGCGCGCTCGAAGCTGACCTCACTGCGGCGGATCCGCAGTTCCCCTTCCTCGAGCGCCTCGACCACCACCTGGTCGCCGGCGCGCAACCCGGCCTCCTCGAGAGCGGCGACCGGGATCGTTACCTGATTCTTCGTGGAGATCCTGGCCATGGCCTTTACTCTAACAGTAAAGGGCAGTCGGCTGGGGGAGAAGGCGCGGAGCTCCCGGAAACTCCCGATCGTCGCAGAGTTCGACCGGCGAGCCGGAGCACTAGGCCCCGAACCCGTTGGCGCGCGCGGCGACGGCTGGTCCCGCTCGAGGAATCGGCGGATCCGCTCCAGCGCCCTGTCCACGTCGGACGGCGACTGCTCGAGATCGCTGCGCAGAGCGACGAGGTTGTCGCGCGCCGCCGCCCTCGTCATGTGGAGAGCCGCGCGAAGCTCGGCGATCAGCTCACCCCGCATCTCGGCGAGCGCGACCGCCTCCTCGCGTGCGGAGTCCTGGTCGGAGCGTCGCGTCGCGTGCAGGTACACGAGCAGCGATGCGACCGCGACGAGCGCCGACACGGCAGCCAAGGTTGGGCCGACGAACGGAGCCATTAGCTCCAGCCCCGATCCGATCTCTTACGGACCCCGACGCGCGGGCACCGGCCCCGCATTTCCGCGGCCCTTGCCGACCGAGAAGCGGGCCCCACCTCCTTGCCGTGCTCGTCACTGGGCTCGTTGCCTGAGGTCGCCTTGGCCGCAGGAGCCGCCGCCGGCTCGTGCAGGGCGAGATGTTCGAATCGTCACGAGCGATGCTAGCGAGGTCGCCCGCTCCGAGTTGTAAAGTTCCTGCAAAACGAAGGAATCAGGCCGCGAACAAGCACGCCCCGGGGCGAGCAGACGGGCGCTCAAACTCCCGCCGCGCGGTATCGCCCCGATGCGCACCACGAACCCGGCGTTCGGCTCAGGCGGAGTGTGAGTTGGCCGAGAGAGCGCTAAGGGAGCGCCTCCGGATCGGTCGATTCCGGCGATCGCTCACCTGGCCGTCTCCGACCTCGACGACGCACCATGCGCCGTCGTCGCGCAGAGCGAGGTCGACCGCCCGCGCGACTCGAGAAACCGGGCCCGCGATCGCCGCGGCGCGCTCAACGTCGCGGGACGCTCGGCGCGACCCGAATCGGGCTGCACGGCTGCTTTGGGCCGCCTAGGCGCGCGGCGCGTACTTGACGCGGTCGAATGGCCAGTCAGATTCGAGCCACTCACTCACGGCGCGCCAAAGCGGGGTGTCCAGGTGCGCGTGGCTCTCCCGCACCCACGAAAGCGCGCAGGCGTCGTAGTCGCTGTCGGCCAGCGGGTAGATGTAGACGCACCCGATCACGTCGCGGCTGGCCGGATCGAGCACCGTGTACGTGAACCCCTTCTGGTTGCGGAAGTCGTCGGCGTGGCGCTGCAGGTCCGCGCGGTTCTGGTTCCGCGTCATCTCTCGTGGCCAGGAGCCGTCGGGGAACCCGGGCGTCTCCGCAATGTGCTCCATCGACGACGTCCAGGCGTCATAGTCCTGCTCGTTGTGCTCAGGTCCGAGCGGCTCGAGGACGAACTCGGAAGTCTCGTGACCGAGCGGGATTTCGAAGTGGGGCGGGACGAACTCGGCCACGCGACCGATCGTAGAACGTCAGCTCAAGTGGAGCTGGGGAAGCGAATCGTCACCCCGCCGGCGATGCTTCTTATCTGCGGTGGTGGGACGAGGTGGAGGCAATGAAATCTCCTTTCCGCTTGCGCCCCGCTTGCGTTGACGGTTGTCGGGGCAGGAGGCCCTGAAGTGACGAAGCCCCGAGATGCGGCCGTCAGCGCGATCGCGTATTGAAATCAGTGCGGAAGCGACGGGACTCGAACCCGCGACCTCCGGCGTGACAGGCCACTTCGAGGGTGGCGACGTGCGCGACGGTGGACATTCGATCGCTCTATTCATGCGGGTTTTTGCACTCTCCGCGCCGCGTGTCCGCATGGTTGAGCCAAGCCGATTTCGGCGTTTGCTGCCCGATTGCTGCCCGAGCGCCGGCCGTGATGTGCTACAAGTAGTCCATGGCGAGCGTAGGCGTGCGGGAGCTGCGGCAGCGGGCGAGCGAGCTGCTGCGCCGGGTCGCGGCGGGTGAGACGATCGAGGTGACCGACCGCGGCCGGCCGGTCGCCCAGCTCGCGCCGCTTCCCGAGGCCGGCCCGCTGGAGCGTCTGCGTGCGGCCGGCGAGCTGAGCGCGTCGGGCGGCGACCTGACTGATCTGCCCGCGCCGCTACCGCTCAAGCCGGGGCAGGAGCCTCCCTCGCTCGTGCTCGAGCGGCTTCGCCGCGATGAGCGCTGAGCGGGCCACCTATCTTGACTCGTCGGCGATCGTCAAGCTCGTTGTCGCCGAGCCGGAGTCGGCCGCGCTTCGCCGCTACCTGCGCCGGCGACGGCCGCTCGTCTCGAGCGCACTCGCAAGAGCCGAGGTGGCACGGGCGCTCTTGCCGCTCGGCGAGCCGGCCGTGCGCCGCGGCGGCGAGATCCTCGCCCGGCTCGAGCTGATCCGGATCAGCGACCGTGTTCTCGCGGCCGCCGGCCAGCTGGTACCGGCCGCGTTGCGCACCCTGGACGCGATCCATCTCGCTACCGCCCAGCAGCTCGGCGGCGACCTCGCACGTCTCGTCACTTATGACGAACGGCTGCACGCCGCAGCGACCGCGTCCGGTCTCCCGGCCGCCGCACCACGCTAGTGGCCCTTGAAGTTTGGTTGGACTCGTAATGTCATCAGGCCGCGATGCGGTGTCGGGCTTCGGCGGCGGCGATTCGTTGGTCGTGATGCTCGCCGTTGCGGTAGCGGACGTGGTCGGCGAGCGCGTGGCCGAAGGCGTCCCAGGTAGTCGGCGTTGCAGACGACGAAGTGGCTGAGCGCGGAGAAGTGACACTCGACCGGGTTGAGGTACCTGGCGTAGGTCGGCGTCGTCACGAGCTCGATCCGGTTGCCGGCGGC
>JABFWJ010000467.1 GCA_013362295.1 Thermoleophilia bacterium | reverse complement strand
ACCTGCTGCTCCTGCAGATCGCGGCCGCCCCGGAGGAGCGGACGACCGTCTCCGAGCTCGTTCGGAAGCTCGCCCTCACCCAGAGCGCCGTCACCGAGCTCGTGCAGCGCGCCGAGCAGGCGGGGCTCGTCGGGCGGGCCGTCTCCGCCGCGGACGGCCGAGTCGTGCACCTCTCGCTGACGCCGGAGGGCGAGAAGCGCCTCGCGCGCGCTCACGCCGAGCTCGGCCCCGAGCGCGCCGAGTTGCGGCGCGTCGTCGACGAGCTGGACGACTGACAAATATCGCACCGCGATACGTTTTGCCGCCGGAGGCCGGGGAAACGCGGCGTCTGTGGGGTTCACGAGGCTGCTCGATTCGTGGCCGGTCGTCCGTCAGCTGCGTGACGGGGATCCGCTCGGCCTGGGCAGCGCCGTGCGTTCGGAGCGCTCGCGCACCCTGAAGCCGCGGATCGCCGAGGCCGACCACGTCGGCCACTCGATCTGTCCGTTCTGCGCCGTCGGGTGCGCGCAGCTCGTCTACGTGCAGGACGGAGAGGTGACGCAGATCGAGGGCGACCCGGCGAGCCCGATCTCGCGCGGCCGGCTCTGCCCGAAGGGAGCCGCCTCGAAGAGCCTCGTCACGAGCCCGCACCGCGAGTACAAGGTCAAGTACCGCCCGCCGCACGGCACGCGGTGGGAGGAGCTGCCGCTCGAGGACGCGCTGGAGATGATCGTCGACCGCGTGCTCGCGGGCCGCGACGCGACGTGGCAGGAGACGACCGAGGAGGGCAAGCCCGCGCGTCGCACGATGGGCATCGCGCACCTCGGGGGCGCGACGCTCGACAACGAAGAGAACTACCTGATCAAGAAGCTCTACACGGCGCTCGGGATCGTCCAGGTCGAGAACCAGGCGCGCATATGACACAGCTCGACGGTGCCCGGTCTGGGCACCTCGTTCGGGCGCGGCGGCGCCACCGACCACCAGCAGGATCTCATGAACTCGGACTGCATCGTGATCATGGGGTCGAACATGGCCGAGAACCACCCGGTGGGCTTCCAGTGGGTGCTCGAAGCACGCGAGCGAGGCGCCGAGGTGATCCATGTCGACCCGCGGTTCACGCGAACGAGCGCGATGGCGACCAAGCACGTCGGCATCCGCGCCGGCAGCGACATCGCATTCCTCGGCGGCATCGTCAACTACATCCTCGAGCACGAGCGCTGGTTCGACGAGTACGTCAAGCGCTATACGAACGCGCCCGTGATCATCCATGACGACTACTCCGATACCGAGGACCTCGACGGCCTCTTCTCGGGGTGGGATCCCGCCAAGGGCGAGTACGACACGAAGAGTTGGCGCTACGAGGGCATGGAGCTGAAGAAGGGCAAGCCGCCGAAGGGCGAGCAGGCCGGCCACGGCGGCGGGAGCACGATGGTGCACGCCGGCGTTCCACCGGAGCTCGACCTGACGCTGCAGCATCCGCGCTGCGTCTTCCAGATCCTGAAACGGCACTTCGCGCGGTACACGCCCGAGTTCGTCTCCGATGCTTGCGGATGCTCGGTCGCGGACTTCACCTATGTCGCGGAGGCTCTGTGCGCGAGCTCCGGGCGCGACCAGACGGGCGCGTTCGCGTACGCCGTCGGGTGGACGCAGCACACCGTCGGCGTTCAGATCATCCGCACCGCGGCGATCGTCCAGCTCCTCCTCGGCAACGTCGGGCGCCCCGGCGGCGGGATCATCGCGCTCCGCGGCCACGCCTCGATTCAGGGCTCGACCGACAACCCGACGCTCTACAACACGCTCCCGGGCTACATCGACATGCCGCATACCGAGGACCCGGTCGACCTGACCGAGTGGATCGACTTCCACAAGGCGCAGGGCGGATGGTGGAACAAGCTCGACACGTACCTCGTCTCGCTGCTGAAAGCGTGGTGGGGAGCCGCTGCGACGAAGGAGAACGACTTCTGCTTCTCCTACGTGCCGTGCATCGACGACAACAACTCGGCCTACTGGACGACGCAGCAGATGCTGCAGGGCAAGGTCAAGGGGTACTTCGTGGTCGGCGAGAACCCGGCCGTCGGGTCCGCGAACGGCCGCGCACAGCGGCTCGCACTGGCGAAGCTCGACTGGCTCGTCGTCCGTGACTTCGTCGAGATCGAGACCGCGGCGTTCTGGTACGACAGCCCGGAGATCGAATCGGGCGAGCTGAAGACCGAGGAGATCGCGACCGAGGTCTTCTTCCTGCCGGCCGCGACTCACGTGGAGAAGGACGGCTCGTTCACGAACACGCAGCGTCTGCTGCAGTGGCACTTCAAGGCGGTGGAGCCGAAGGAGGACTGCCGCTCCGAGCTCTGGTTCTACTACCACCTCGGCAGGAAGATCAGAGAGCGGCTGAAGCGCTCGGAGCGCGAGCGCGACAAGCCGGTCGTCGACCTGACGTGGACCTACCCGACGAGCGGCGAGCAGCAGGAGCCGAGCGCGGAGGCGGTGCTCGCCGAGATCAACGGGTCCGACGACAAGGGCCAGGCGCTCGCGGGCTACAAGCTCCTGCAGGCAGACGGGACGACCAGCTGCGGCTGCTGGATCTACAGCGGCGTGTTCGCTGAGGGGCAGAACATGGCCGCGCGCAGGAAGCCGCACTGGGAGCAGAGCTACCACGCCCACGAGTGGGGCTGGTCGTGGCCGGCCAACCGTCGCCTGCTCTACAACCGCGCCTCGGCCGACCCGGACGGCAAGCCCTGGTCGGAGCGCAAGAAGCTCGTCTGGTGGGACGAGGAGCAGCAGAAGTGGACGGGCCTCGACACGCCGGACTTCGACGAGGAGAAGCCGCCGAGCTACCGGCCGCCGGAGAACGCGGAAGGCCCCGAGGCGATCCGCGGCGACCACCCGTTCATCATGCAAGGCGACGGCCTCGGCTGGCTCTTCGCGCCTCAGGGGCTCGAGGACGGGCCGCTCCCGACGCACTACGAGCCGCACGAGTCGCCGTTCGAAAATCCGCTCTACTCGCAGCGCGCGAACCCGCGCCGCGAGCGGAACGACCGGCCGGAGGACCCGTCCAACCCGCCCGGCTCCGAGGTGTTCCCCTACGTCGTCACGACCTACCGGCTGACCGAGCACCACACGGCAGGCGGGATGTCGCGCTGGGTGCCGCACCTGTCAGAGCTGCAGCCGCAGATGTTCGTGGAGGTGCACCCGGAGCTCGCACGCGAGCGCGGGCTCGAGCACGGCGGCTGG
>JABFWJ010000130.1 GCA_013362295.1 Thermoleophilia bacterium | reverse complement strand
TCTTACACGAGCGCGGACACGGCGGCCATCGCTACTGCAAGGCACGCACGTACGCCCACGCCTGGCGCAGACCCGCGGGCCGCCACAGCACGAGGACGAGGCCGTACGCGAGCAGCCCCGAAACTGCGGCCGCGTAGGGCCCGACGACGAGTTTCGGCACGCCGAAGGCGAGTGCGCCGAGCCCCCCGCAGACGAGCGCCGCGACGCAGAGGCCGCGCGCGACACGCGTCAGCGCACCGAGTCGCGCGAGCAGCACGGCGAGCACGAGTGCCGTCGTCAGCGCGAGCCCGGCGGCGACCCCGGCGAGCCCGAACGCAGCCCGTGCGCCCCACTCGACGAGGACCTGGACGGCGAGCGCCGCGACGGCGAGCAGCGGCAGCCAGCGCGCCCGCCCGCGGACGAACACGAGCGGATACGTGACGGTCACCGCGACCGAGGCGATCATCCAGGGCGCGAGGTACACGACGAGGCGCCCGAGCTCGGCACCCGTCCCACCGCCGTAGCTCGAGCCGAGCACGTGCTGGACGATCTGCTCGCTGACGAGCGCGAAGACACCGGCCGCGGCGGCCACGAGCGCAAGCGAGAGCCACGAGATCGCGACGACGTGACGCGCGACGCGCGACGCAGACGAGCCTTCGCGCGCGAACGGCACCGTCGCGACGAGCGCGACCGAGGACGCGGTGATCGCCACGAGGAACGCTGCGATCAGGTACGCGTACGAGAACGTGGTTGCGCGCCCGACGCCGAGACCCGACGCGAACCGGTACCCGATCACATACAGACCCTGCAGCGCGAACGGCAGCGCGACGCCCTCGCCCAGCTCGAGCAGCCGTCCGAGGAACCGCTCGTCCGGCGGTCCGAGGCCCCGGCGGGCGATCAGCGGCGCCAACGGGATCCCGAGCGAGAGCGCGCCGTTCAGCGCGAGGCCCCAGCCGAAGGAGACGACCCCGTGGCCGACGAGCGCGAGCGTCAGCACCACGCCGGCGATCGAGCCCGCAGCGAACCCGGTCGCCGCCCACTCGTAGTCGTCGAGTGCGGCGAGGGCGCTCGCGACGAGCCCGCCGTAGATCTGCGCGACTGCCGAGGGCACGATCCACGGCAGGAGCTCGGCCGCCTGCTCCCGCGCCGCCGGGCTCGAGGTGAGTGCCGAGGCGATCCCGTGCGGCCACAGGAGCGCGAGCAGCGTGACGAGTGCAAGCGGCGCGGCGAGCGCCGCCGTCCACGTCCCGACCTCCGCGGCAAGACGTCCCGCCGCGCGGGCGGCGACGAAGCGCGGCAGGACGATCACGCGCAGCGAGCCCGCGACGAGCACGAGCCCGAGGTAGACGCCGTACGCGGCGAAGAACCCGTCCGTCTTTACGCCGTGCCCAAACTTGCGGGCGAGAATGATGCCGAGCACGGCGGCGGAGCCGCTGACCGCCGCCGTCGAGATCCCCGTCAGAAGCCCGCTACGAACAGTCCCACCTGCTGAGCGGTTACCCTCCATCGATGCCAGCCGACGATACCGCCACGTGGACCGAGAGCGAGGTCGGCGCGCTGCGTGAGGAGTTCGGCGACACGTATCGCGACCGAACCTGCCTCGTCACCGGAGCCGACGGCTTCATGGGCTCACACCTGACCGAGGCGCTCGTGACCCTCGGTGCGAACGTCGTCGCATTCGTCCGCGCGACGTCCTCGGGCGCGCTGAACAACATCGGCCACCTGAGGAAGGACCTGACCGTCGTCTTCGCCGACCTGACCGACAAGACATCGATCGACTACCTCGTGCGCGACCATCTCGTGACCGCGCCGGACAAGCCGTACGTATTCCACCTC
Source organism: Thermoleophilia bacterium (assembly GCA_013362295.1). Taxonomy (GTDB): domain Bacteria; phylum Actinomycetota; class Thermoleophilia; order Gaiellales; family Gaiellaceae; genus PALSA-600. The sequence continues at coordinate 10,088 of JABFWJ010000130.1, read as the reverse complement.
GGTGCGCAGGCGCACGTCGGCGAGTCGTGGCACCGACCGTACGAGACGGTGATGGCGAACACGATCGGAACGCTCAACCTCCTCCAGTCGGTCGTCGACCACGACGTCGACCTGGAGAAGTTCGACACCGCCGGCACGTCGGAGGAGTACGGCAACGTGCGCGAGTCGGTCGCACATCAGCACGATTTCGACGATCTCGGCTCGCTGATCCTGCACGAGCGGTCGCCGCTCAACCCGAAGTCGATCTACGCGACCGCGAAGGTCGCCGCCGACTTCCTGACGATGAACTACCACGACGCCTACGGCGTGCCGGGGATCGTGACGCGCATGTTCAACAACTACGGGCCGCGGCAGAATCCGCGCTACGTCACCGGCACGATCATCACGCAAGCGCTCTCGCGCCCGGAGGTCGAGCTCGGCGCACTGGAGCCGCTGCGTGACTTCTGCTTCACGACCGACGGCGTGCGCGGCCACCTCACGGTTGCCGCCAAGGGCGTCGCCGGCGACGTGTACGTCTACGGACAGGGCGAGAACATCTCGATGCGGGACTGGAGCGACCTGATCCTGAAGACCGGCGAAGAGCACGGGTTCTGGGCCGGCGACCGGCACGTCGTGGTCAACGAGAAGCGCATGCGACCCGGCGCGACGGACGTGATGGCGCTGCGCGTGGGCTACGAGAAGCTGAACGCTGAGACGGGCTGGACGCCGAAGATCTCGTGGGAGGAAGGAGTGCTGCGGACGATCCAGTGGTACGCAGCGAACCGCGAGCGCTGGCTCGGCCGCGTCGACTGGATGGCCCGTCAGCGCGCCGAAGCACGATGAGCAAGGTGCTCGTGACGGGCGGAGGCGGCTTCCTCGGCTCCCATCTCGTGGCGCGGCTGGAGGCTGCCGGACATGACGTGTTCGTCCCGCGCCGCCGCGACTACGACCTGACCCACTTCGGCGACACGGAGCGGCTGTACGCGGACGCCGAGCCGGAGCTCGTCTTCCACCTCGCCGCCGAGGTCGGCGGGATCGGAGCGAACCGCGCGAACCCGGGGCGGTACTGGTACGCGAACCTGATGATGGGCGCGCACGTCCTCGAGCTCTCCCGCGTCAACGCGGTGCGCAAGACCGTCGTCGTCGGAACGGTGTGCGCCTACCCGAAGTTCACCCCCGTGCCGTTCAAGGAGGACGACCTCTGGAACGGCTATCCGGAGGAGACGAACGCGCCTTACGGCGTCGCGAAGAAGGCGATCCTCGTCGGCGCGCAGGCCTACCGCGAGCAGTACGAACTGGACGCGATCTTCCTGCTGCCGGCGAACCTCTACGGGCCGCGCGACAACTTCGACCTCGAGACCTCGCACGTGATCCCTGCGTTGATCCGCAAGATGACCGACGCGACCGGCGAGGTCGTGCTGTGGGGCGACGGCTCGCCGACGCGCGAGTTCCTCTACGTCGACGACGCCGCGGAGGGACTGTTGCTCGCGGCGGAGCGCTACGACGGGGCCGAGCCTGTGAACCTCGGCACGGGCGTCGAGACGTCGATCCGTCAGCTCGCCGAGCTGATCGGCGAGCTGGTGTGGGATACGACGATGCCGAACGGTCAGCCTCGGCGCCAACTGGATGCCTCGCGCGCGGAGCAGCTCTTCGGCTTCCGCGCCGGCACGCCGCTGCGCGACGGGCTCGAGAAGACGATCGCCTGGTATCGCGATCACTCACGCCAACATGCGCGTGCGTAGCACGCGTCTTCGCGCCGTCGACTGGTTGAGAACTGCGCGCCCGGCGCCGCTGCTCGCGGTGCTGGCGCTGCTCGAGCTCGCCGTCGTCCTCTGGCTCGCGCTGCGGACCCAGCACAACGGCTGGCTCTGGTACAGCGGAGGCGACGCGACGGAGTACTGGACGTCCCAGTGGGCCGTCGCACACGGTCTGATCCCGCAGGCGGTCATCGGTTGGGGGCTTCCCATCTTCTACGGATGGGTCCCGCTGCTCGCGGGGCCGTCGCTGCTCGTGGGCGTGCCCGTGATCGTGCTCTTCCATGCGCTCGCGCTCGTGCCCCTCGCGCTGGTCCTCGTCTGGGCGATCGCCGATCGGCTCTACGGACGTCTGTATGCCTGGTCGGTCGCGCTGGTCTGGGCCCTGGCGCCGCTGCTCGCGGTCTGGGCGCTCGGACCGGGGTACGGGTCGCGATTCGAGAGTCAGGTTCTCGCACCTCACTGGGCCGGCCTGACCGATATGGGCGACTTTCCATCCCTGGTCGCGATCCTGGCGACGGCGTGGGCGACCATCCGGGCGGTGCAGAACGGCCGGTTCAGCTCCGCGCTCGGCGCAGGCGTGCTCGGCGGGATCGCCCTGGGCATCAAGCCCTCGAACGGCTACTTCGTACCCGCTGTCGCGGTCCTCCTCGTCGCATGGCACCGTCAGCGCGGTGCGGTCGGCTGGGCACTCGGGGTCGCGCCTGGGGTCCTGACCCTCTTGGTCTGGAAGCGTCGTGGGCTCGGCACGATCCCGGTCCTGTCCGCATACGCCCCGAAACGCGAGGCAAGCGGCACCGTGCTGGGGCTCTCGACCGACCGCTACCTCCCGCTCGACTGGCACCACCTGTCGTTCATCTGGGGGCAACTCCGCGAGGTCGTGTGGGACCTGCGCCTCCTCCAATTCCTCCTCGTGGCGGCCGCGCTCGGCGCGGTGCGGCGAAACCCGCGGGCCGGTCTCTTCCTGATCACGTGGTTCGTCGTCTACTGCGTGCTCAAGGGGTCGTCGGCGCAGGCCGACGTCGAGACAACCAGTTACTTCCGGCTGACGTTGCCGGGACTCGCCGCGTTCGTGCTGCTCATTCCCGCGATCGGATTCCTCTGGCCCGGCGTCCGCCGTGAACCGCTGCCGAGGGCGCCGCGCGAGTCGCAGACGCTCCCGCGACGTTCGCCGCTCACCTTCGTCGCGGCCGCCGCCGCGCTTCTCCCGCTGGTCGTCGTCCTTGCCTCCGAGCCCGCCCCTTTCACGCAGCCGCGACTGGCTCGTTACTTTCCGTCCCTGACCAGCGCGCCGATTTCACCGGCGCTGAGAACCCGCGTTCGAATGTCCAACGGCGTCGTGAAGCTCTCGTGGCAGCCGGCGAGAAGACTCGGCAGCACGGCGGTGGTGTACGGAATCCTCCGAACGACGGGCAACGACGGCTGCACCTATCCGACCGAAGGTGCGGGTCAATGCATCTTGACCGAGCCGATCATGCGCTGGACGCCGAATGCTCGTCTGAACGACCATCCGGGACGCGGCCACTTCTTCTACCGGGTCGCGGCGGTCGCAGACTTCAGAGCGAGCCCCGACGCGACCGACGTCATGCTCCTCGGGCCGGCGGTCAGCGTTCGGCTCTGACGGCAGCATCGAGTCGCCGTCGGATCGTCGCGGAGCACGCAGCGTTCGCGTGGAACCCGCCGTCCGCGAACGCATTCTGCGCGCACGGGACGGACCGCACGTCGCCGAGGCCGAGCCAGGCGAATCCACGGTCGTGGAACAGCCGCGGCATCAAGCGCGAGAACGCCCGCCACTGCGGGCCGACGGCGGGATTTGTGCGCAAGAACTGCACGTAGCGCGTCGGGTTGGGCGGTGTGAAGCCGACGACGCGCCAGCCGCGCTGCCGCGCGAGGTCGAGCGCCGCCACGAGCTGCCGGAGGCGAGCCCTCGACAGCGAATCGAACCCGGCGTAGTAGCCGAGATCGAGCTGCTCGAGATCCCGCGTGAACGGCAGATCCTGCGGGTGGTAGAGATGCGGAGCGAGCTCGTAGCCGTAGAGCCGCGATCCGTCGAGCCGCCAGGCGATGCTCACGTTCGTGCGGCCGATCACACACCGCCCTCCGATGACGTCGCGGCGCCAGGGGCGCGTGAGCTCCCACGGCGCCCGGCGGATGCGGAGCAGCGATTCGCGGAAGGTGTTGCCGCTCAGGAGGTAGCGCAGCTTGTCGAACCACCGGTTCGGCGGCGGTCCGCGGAACGACGGGTTGAACCAGAACGCCTCGACCCCGAGGTACATTGTCAGCGGGCGACCCGAGCTGCGCGCGATCGCCCGCAGGACCTGCAACAGGACCGCGGGGGAGATGTTGGGAATGCCCATGTTCGTAAAGGTGCTCTCGCCCGGATGCGCGGAGATCTTCACCGTTCTGCTGGACCCGATCACGAACACTCGTGTGCGCCGCCGGCGGAACAACGTGAGCTTGTAATCCGGGTACGTGTTGCCGACGAGCTCTTGCGACAGCAGGCAACCGGAACTGCGGGCTGCATCGACGGCCCCCGGTTTCGGGAACGATCCGAACGGATCGATCCGCCAGTCGATCGCGCTCTCCGCCCCCAGGAGCGCCGCCGCGACCGCGAAGAAGACGATGAGCAGCCTCATCAGAACCGGAAGTAGACGAAGGCGTGGCTCGAATAGATCGACGCGACGCCGACGGCGAACACCGCCGACACGGTCGCAGTGCGCAGCGCTCCGAACGACCTGTACTGCCACGTGCGCTCCTCGGGCGTCGACCAGAGCCAGGCGCACGCCAGTGCGATGTACAGCACGAGGTGGCCAGGAATCTCACCGAGCCCGCGCGCGCCCGCCATCGCCGCGACGGCGTCGCCGATCGCCGACGCCGAGTGCAGGCGGAAGAATACCCAGCCGAACATCACGGCGGTGAAGGTGAGCAGGACCGCGATGACCCGAGGCACGCGGATCGGCAGCCGCGCCAGCCTGTGCGTTGCGAGGAGAAGCATGCCCTGGTAGAGGCCCCAGACGAAGAAGTTCAACGCTGCGCCGTGCCAGAGCCCGCCGAGGCCCATCGTCGTCATCAGGTTGGCGTCGCGACGGGCAGGCCCGCGGCGGTTGCCGCCGAGCGGGATGTAGAGGTAGTCGCGCAGCCAGCTCGAGAGCGTGACGTGCCAACGCCGCCAGAACTCGATCGGGCTGACTGCACTGTAGGGGCGGTCGAAGTTCCAGGGCAGCTCGATCCCGAGCATGCGCGCGAGGCCGAGCGCCATGTCCGAGTACGCGCTGAAGTCGAAATAGATCTGGAAGCCGAAGCTGAGGATCGCCGCCCAACCGGTGAAGAGGCCGAGCTGCGACGGATCTGCCAGGTAGCGATCCGACTTGCGCGCGAAGGTGTCCGCGATCACGGTCTTCTTCGCGAGGCCGATCGAGAAGAGCAACAACCCGTCGCGCACGCGATCGGCGTCGAACGGGTGGCGCCGCAGCAGCTGCGGCTGCAACATCCGGTAGCGCACGATCGGGCCGGCGATCAAATGCGGGAAGAACGAGATGAAGTACGCATACCGGAGCAGGTTCCGTTCCGCGGCCTGCTGACCGCGAAAGACGTCGACGGCGTACGAGATGCCCTCGAACGTGTAGAAGCTGATGCCGATCGGCAGCGCAATGTCGTTCAGGAAGGTGTGCGCCGACGGAAAGCCTTGCCCGAGCAGGGCACCGAGCACGGTCAACGAGTTCCCGCCGACGAATGCGGCGTACTTGAACGCTCCCAGCAGGAGCAGGAGCAGCGCGACGGTGACGGCGAGCACGACCTTGCGTCGCGCCGCCCTGGCCAGGGCAAGACCGCCGGCGAAGGAAACCGCGGTCGACGCTGCCATCAGCAGCGGGTACCACCACGCGGCGTACGCGTAGAACACGTAGCTCGCCGCCACGACCCAGAGCAGACGCGCGCGATGGGCCGGCAGGGCGTAGTACGCCGCAGCGACGACCGGCAAGAAGACGAAGATGAACGAGAAGCTGTTGAAGAGCACCGGGGCGGTGCCGAGAGGCTACCGCTCTGTGTGCTCGTCCAGCTTCGTCTCGAGCAGCGCGAGCCGCTGCGCGAGCACGACGTTCTGGTCGGACAGGCGCGAGATCACGGTCGAATAGTGCAACAGGACGAGGATCACGAACAGCAAGCCGACGGCGAACAACACCGCCGGCGGGTATCCGCGCACGCCGAGCCAGCCGGCGATCGTGTTCAGGCCCCCGCGCCAGGCCGAGAGGATCACCAGCACGATCCCGGTCAGCAGCCACAGGAGCGCATAGCGCTCGCGCAATCGCCGGGACCGGATCAGCTCGAAGACGACGAGCACGAGGACGAGCGACGCGGCCGTGGCCGCGAGCGAGACCTTGAGCGGCGTGCCGGAGGCGATCACAGGTCCTCCGCAGGCACGACGCGACGGCGGAACAACCCGACGAAGAGCGCGACCAGGACCTTCGCCATGTAGTAGATCGAACGCAGGGCGGTGATCGACGAGCGGCCATGCTCGCGCTCGCGCATCGTCACGGGGACCTCGCGCAGGCGCAGCCGGTGCTTGATCGTCATCACCATTCCTTCGACCTCCGGATAGTCGTGCGGGTAGTCGGCAGCGAAGAGGTCGAGCGCCTTGCGGTTCAGCGCCTGGAACCCCGAGGTCGTGTCGGTGACGCGCTGCCGCGCGATCGCCGAGACGATCAGCGCGAGCAGCCTGATCCCGATCCGGCGCGTCGCCGACGAGCGGTAGCCCTCGCCTCCGACGAAACGCGACCCGACGGCGATGTCGGCCTCGCCCGCCAGGACCGGAGCGAGCACCTTCGGCAGCTCCGCCGGATCGTGCTGCCCGTCGCCGTCGAGGCGCACCACGAGCTCGTAGCCGTTCTCGTGGGCGTACTGAAAGCCCGTCTGCACCGATCCGCCGATCCCGAGGTTGAACGGAAGGCGAACCACGTGCGCGCCGTGCTCGGCGGCGACCTCTGCCGTGCGGTCAGTGGAGCCGTCGGAGACGACGACCACGTCGAGCCCCGTGTCGAACACGTGCAACTCATCGATCACGCGACCGATGTTCCGCTCCTCGTTGTAGGCGGGCACGATCGCGATCCTGCGCAGGGCTTCAGCCGACACGTGCTTCCTCGCGGAGACCGAGCAGCTCGAGCAGCTGCCGCGCACGATGGCGGTACGTGTGCTCGTCGAGCACCCGCTCGCGCGCGCGACGACCCAGCTCCTCCGCCTGGCCCGGATCGGCGAGCAGGTCGCGGTAAGCCTGGGTCGCCTGCTGGGCGTCCTCGACGACGATCAGCTCCGATCCCGGCTCGAACCAGCGCTCGATCCCGTTGTACGGGTTCGCGACGATCGCCGCGCCCGCGGACGCGAGCTCGAACGGACGGCACGAAGACGACGCGTAGACCGACGCGTGTGAGCGGCGCGTGATGCAGAGGTTGATTCGCGCCGCGGAGATCGCGTGCGCAAAGGTGTTGAACGGCACATCGCCGATCAGCCGGGCGTGACCGATGTCGCCGAGGAAGTCGCGACCGCCGAGCGCGAAGTCGGCGTCGGGCAGCGCACGCGACGGCTCCCCGACCATCGCCTGCATCCACTCGCGGCGGAACTTGTCGCCGTAACCGTAGAAGAAGACGTCCATCGACTTGTCGACCGCGTGCGGAGCGAAGAACTCGGGGTCGGCGCCCCAGAAGACGGCCTCGGCGCGGCGCGCGCCCAGGTCGAGGAGCCGCTCGCTCGCGCCCTCCGAGTTCGAGACGAGGAAGTCGTACTCGGTCGGGTCGGACTGGTGGTACCAGTTGAATCCCGTGTCCATGCCGCCGAACTCGGGCAGGCTCATCGGCGCGTCGCCGTCGTAGAAGATCACCGGCACGCCGTACCGCTCACGCAGGTACGACGGAACCCCGCGCAGGTGCGACATCGGGATCGTGAAGACCACGATCGCGTCCGGGCGCTCGCGCTCGACGAGACGATCGAGGTGCTTCCTCCACCGCGGCGTCACCCAGCGCCACACCGCCTCGCGCGTCACGCGGTCGCCGAGGCCGTCCTCCGGGTCGTCCTCCGCGCGGCGCAGGTGGGTGTCGCCCTTCAGGCGCGCGACGAGGTCGCGCACGCGGGCGAACGACTCGCCCTCGTGGTAGGTCGGGTTCGGCGCGGTCCGCCACCACGGCGACTCGACCGGCCGCCCCCTGTACGGCGTCACGACGAGGTCGGCGCCCTCCTCGTACAACCCCTTCCAGAGCTGCCACCAGGCAGGCGTGCAGCCGTAGCGGAAGTCGAGGTCGACGGCGGAGGCGGCGATCAGCAGCTTGGGCGTCCGCACGCCTCCAGTGTCTCAGAGCCGGGTTACGGCGCGGTAAGGGCAGAAAGGGCCCGAACTGATTCGGCGCAGCCGAACCAGATTCGAGCACTTCAACGCTAGTACGCCCCCCGCTGCGAGAACACCGCAGCAGGCGTCTTGAAGAGGATCGTGACGTCGAGCCAGATCGACCAGTTCTCGAGGTAGTAGAAGTCGAGCCGCACGAGATCGTCGAAGGTGAGGTCGGAGCGTCCGGCGACCTGCCAGAGGCCGGTCATGCCGGGCAGCACGTTGTAGCGCCGGCGGTGCCACGCCTCGAGGCGCTCGTAGTCGCGGAGCGGCAGCGGACGCGGGCCGACGAGCGACATCTCGCCGCGCAGCACGTTGAGCACGTTCGGGACCTCGTCGAGCGAGAGCCGGCGCAGCAGGCGGCCGACCGCCGTCACGCGCGGGTCGTCGCGGATCTTGAAGAGCACCGCTCCCGCCTCGTTTGCCGTCTCGAGCTCCTTCTGCCGGCGCTCGGCGCCTTCGATCATCGTCCGGAACTTGAGCATCCGAAACGGCCGCTCGCCGAGCCCGATCCGCGAGTCGGCATAGAGGACGGGGCCACGCGACGAAAGCTTGATCGCCGCCGCGATCAGCAGCCAGAGCGGCAGGCCGACGACCGCGATCAGCAGGCCGACACCGAGATCGAAGGCGCGCTTCGTGGCCCAGTCCGTGCCGGCGAAGATCGGCGGGCGGAGCTCGAACAGCGGCACGCCCTGCCCGGGAACGTATTCGCCGCGTTCGATCAGCAGCTCGGTCGTGCGCGGCGCGACGCGCACCTTCACCCCACGGCGGTGTGCCGCCTCCACGATCTCGAGCAGCCTGCCGTCGTCGAGTCCCGAGTCGGCGACGATCAGCTCGTCGAGCGGGCCGTTGGCGAGGGCCTCCTCGACGTCGCCCGGATCGGCCTCGCCTGCGAACTCGTAGTAGATGCCGCCGCGGGTCGCGCCCAGCGACTCGCGCAGATGGCTGCGCGCATCCGGGTCGCCGACGAGCACCGCCTTGCGACGCACGCCGACCACGCGCAGCACCGTTCCCGTGATCAGCTCGTAGCTCGCGCGGAACACGCTGATCGACACCGCGACGAAGAGCGCGCCGACGACGTAGAGACCGAACGTCGTGAAGTGCTGCCCGGTCCCGATCGCGAAGGCGAGCGCGAGCGCCGAGACGAGGAACACGCTCGGGACGACGCGGCCGGCACCCTCGCGGAGCTCGCGGGGCGCGTACAGGCCCGCGCGCCAGAAGACGAGCACGAGCAGCAGGATGAGGAACGGCAGCCAGTCGGTTTCGTGGTTCCAGAGGAGCCCCCAGAGGATCGGCTTCGGGTCGAAGACGAGCGACCGCACGGCGAGTGCCGCGTAGAGGCCGATCACGAGCCCGGCGACGTCGATCGTGAGCAGTGTCAGCATGCTCGCGACGCGCCGCACCATGTTCTTGAGCGGCGAGGAGGAGAGGAGGTACGGGCGGGCGGAGCGCGCGTCCTCCACGGGCAGCGGCGACCCGGTCACGCGGCGATCGTAACTCCCGGCCAGGCGATTTCCGGCGCATTTGCGGCGAGATTCGCCAGAGCGTCGATCGCAAGGGGCTTCCGCCGCATGCGCAATGCGCGCAGAAGCACGTGCAGGGCCGTCGCACGGCGCCGGTCGACGAGCTCCCAGTCGTGGAAGTGCAGGTGCACGAGCCCGTCGAGCCGGAGCAACCCGCGCGCGAGCATGCCGACCGACTGCGTGGCGGGCAGCTCGAGCAGCGTCGCCCCGGTCGGAAGCCGGAGGCGCCGCGGCCCGGGGAGCTGCAACCGGGGTGCCGCGTCGTCGAGATAGGACTGTCTGAACGTCGTCGCGGAGCAGTCGACGTAGCCGAATGCCGCGAGCGTCTCCGCGACGGGCAGGTCGAGGTACCAGCCGCCGGCGCAGAACCAGCGCGGCGCGAGCCCGTGCACGCGCAGCCACTCGGCCTCGTCGCGCACGTCCGCGCCGGCGACGACGGCCGCCGGCGGCCGCGCCTGCGTC
>JABFWJ010000073.1 GCA_013362295.1 Thermoleophilia bacterium | reverse complement strand
GCCGCCGCCTGCACGAGCGTGCGGGTGGCGTAGCCGACGCCGAGCGCGAGCACGAACTGATCGAGCTGGGACAGGAAGAGCGCCGCGATCGCCGTCGCGACGAGGTTGCCGCGGCCGCCGAGCAGCGACGTGCCCCCGAGCACGACGGCTGCGACGGAGGGGAGGAGATAGTTGTTGCCCTCGTAGGCGGTCGGCTGGTTGACGATGCCGGCGTGCAGCAGCGCGCCGACGCAGTAGAGAAGCTGCGCCCACACGTACGCCGCACTGCGATGCCGCTTGACGCGTAGGCCCGACGTGAGCGCCGCGGTCTCGTTCGCCCCGACGCCCTCGAAGCGGCGGCCCGCGGGGGTGAGCTTGACGACGACGGTGACGATGATCGTCGCCGCCACGGCGAAGTAGACCGGCGCAGGGATGCCGAGCCACGTGCCGTTGCCGATCCTCGACAGACGTGCGGTCGTCGTGGTCGGGATGCCCGCCGTGTACCAGAGCACCGCGCCGAAGAGCAGCGCGTTCGTCCCGAGTGTTGCGACGATCGGATTGAGCCGCATCCGGCCGATCAGGTAACCGTTGAGGGAGCCCGCAGCGATCGCCGCGAGGAACGCGATGCCGATCGCCGGCAGCAGCCGATGGTTGTCGCCGGCCGGGTACTTGGTCACGATCACGACGTAGAGCGAGAACCCACCGGCCACCGACAAATCGATCCCGCCCTGCATGACGACCAGTGTCTGGCCGAGGGACGCGACCGCGAGCGCGGACGCGAACGGAAGCATCGTCAGGAGCGTGCCCCTCGTGAGGCTCGACGAGGCGAACAGCGCGCTGACCGCGAACAGCAGCAACGTCGCCACGGTGACCGTGCCAAGACCGCGCGAGAGCACGTTCCTCGACCCGCGGGGGATCGCCGTCTTGGCCGCCTCCGGACCCGGTGTCTGCGTCGCCGACGTCACGTGGCCGCCGATCTTAGACCTGTTCGGCGGCGTTCACAAGTAGCGATCACCGAGTTCAGTGAACCGTCAGGTTTCCACGGTATCGGCGCCCTAGACTCGGTTGATTTCCTTTGACATCATGGTTTGCCTGATCAACCAGGTTGTTCGCCTTTGATGAACACCGAGTCTTCCAAGACGAGAGGAGCGCTATGAAGATCGCCTCGCGGGGCGCCACGATGGCGGTGGACTGGGAACAGCGAATCGACTTCGCGAGGCTTCGCACCGAGCGCTTGCTGCGCGCACAGGCGTCGCTCCAGGACTCGGAGCTCGGCGCGGTGCTGCTCTTCGACCAGAACAACATCCGCTACGTCACGAGCACGCACATCGGGGAGTGGGCGCGCGACAAGAGCGCGCGCTGTGCGCTACTGCCGCGCGAGGGCGACCCGGTGCTCTGGGACTTCGGGTCGGCCGCGAAGCACCACCGGCTCTACGCCCCGTGGTTCCCCGAGTCGAGTTGGCAGGCGGGCGTGACCTCGATGCGCGGCGCGATGCCACGCGAGACCGGCGTCCCCGATGCCCTTGCTGCACGCATCCGGCGCGAGCTCGAGGAGCGCGGAATCGCAAGCGAGCCGCTCGGAATCGATCTGACGGACATGGAAACGCTCTACTCGCTCCACCGGCAGGGAATCGAGACCGCCGACGCGCAGCCCGTGATGATGGAGGCCCGCGCGATCAAGACTCCGGACGAGATCGCGCTGCTGGAGCACGCTGCCCGAATGGTCGATGCGGTCTACGAGGAGATCTATCGCACGCTGCGCCCCGGCGTACGCGAGCACGAGGTCGTCGCGAACGCGATGCGCCTGCTCTTCGAGCTCGGCTCCGAGCAGGTCGAGGCGATCAACGCCGTCTCGGGCGACCGCTGCAACCCGCATCCGCACGTCTTCTCCGACCGTCTCCTGGCGCCGGGCGACCAGGCGTTCTTCGACATCATCCACTCCTTCATGGGCTACCGGACGTGCTACTACCGCACGTTCAACGTCGGCGGTGTCACGCACTCGCAGATCGACGCGTACAAGCAGTGCCGCGAGTGGCTCGACAATGCGATCGAGCTCGTCCGGCCTGGGGCGACAACCGACCAGATCGCGAGCGTGTGGCCGACCGCGCAGGAGCTCGGCTTCCCGGACGAGCAGTCGTGCTTCGGCCTCCAGTTCGGGCACGGACTCGGCGTCGGGCTGTACGAGGCGCCGATGATCTCGCGCGTCCACTCGCTCGACCATCCAGTCGAGATCCTGGAGGGTATGGTGTTCGCCCTCGAGACCTACTGCCCCGCCTCCGACGGCGAGTCGGCGGCGCGGATCGAAGAGGAGGTCGTCGTGACTGCGTCCGGTTGCCGGGTGATCACGAAATTCCCGGCGGAGGAGCTTCTCGTCTGCGGGAAGAACTACGTCCGCGGCGCCGACCTCCTCGAGCGCGACGCGGCAACCCTCTGAGATGGGGCGAGTTCAGGACCGCGTCGTTGTCGTCACCGGCGGAGCCGGCGGGATCGGCGCGGCCGCGTGCCGCGCGATTGCTGCCGAGGGCGGGAAGGTCGTCGTCGCCGACCTCGACCCGGCAGGCGCCGCGACCGTCGCCGAGGCGATCGTGGCGGACGGCGGCACCGCGGTCTCGGTGGGCGTCGACGTCACCGACCGTGCGCAGGTGCGCACGATGATCCAGAAGGCCGTCGAGGAGTTCGCCGAGCTCAACGTCATCTTCAACAACGCGGGCATGAACCGTCCTCGCGACTTCATGGAGGTCGATCAGGACAACTTCGAGCAGATCGTCCGCGTGAACACCTGGGGCGTGATCGTGTGCACTCAGGAAGCCGCAAAGCAGATGATCGCCCAGGGAACCGGAGGGAAGATCATCAACACCGGCTCGATCGCGGGCCGACAGGGCTTCTGGGACTTCGTCCCGTACTGCGTCGCCAAGTTCGGCACGCTCGCGGTCACACAGGCGACCGCCCGCGGGCTGATCGAACACGGGATCACGGTCAACGCGTTCGCGCCCGGCGTCGTCGACACCCCGATGTGGATCGGCCTCAACGAGGATCTCCGCGCGATCCACGAGCAGGCCGCGGAGGCCGACCCGATGCGCGAGTTCGCCACCGGCACGCTCATCGGGCGCCCGGCCGCGCCCGAAGAGCTGGCGCCGTTCCTCGTCTACCTGGCCTCTTCCGAGTCCGACTACATGACGGGACAGATGTACATGGTGGACGGCGGGCAGATCCTTGTCTGACACGACGACCTGACGGAGGAG
>JABFWJ010000109.1 GCA_013362295.1 Thermoleophilia bacterium | reverse complement strand
CTTGCGGTTCAGGTCACCGTCGGCCACGGCGGTGACGACCTGGGCGACGCCGCGCACCTGCGTCGTCAGGTTGGAGACCATCAGGTTCACGTTGTCGGTCAGGTCCTTCCAGGTTCCGCCGACGCCCTTCACGACGGCCTGGCCGCCGAGCTTCCCTTCGGTTCCGGCCTCGCGCGCGACACGCGTGACCTCGTCGGCAAAGGTCGACAGCTGGTCGACCATCGTGTTGATCGTGTTCTTGAGTTCCAGGACCTCGCCCTCGACATCGACGGTGATCTTCCGCGTCAGGTCGCCGTTCGCGACCGCCGTCGTGACCTCGGCGATGTTGCGCACCTGGTTCGTCAGGTTCGTCGCCATGCCGTTCACGTTGTCGGTCAGGTCCTTCCACGTGCCCGACACGCCCTTGACCTGCGCTTGTCCGCCGAGCTTGCCCTCGGTGCCGACCTCGCGCGCGACGCGCGTCACCTCGTCGGCAAACGACGAGAGCTGGTCGACCATCGAGTTGACGGTCGTGCCGATCCGCAGGAACTCTCCCTTGACGGCCCGACCCTCGATCTTCAGCTGCATCTTCTGGCTGAGATCGCCTTCGGCCACGGCGTCGATGACGCGCGCGACCTCGAGTGTGGGACGCGACAGGTCGTCGATCATCGTGTTGACGGCCGCCAGGCTGGTGCGCCAGGTGCCCTGCGACTTCTTGATCTCCGCGCGGTCGGTGAGCCGGCCCTCGCGGCCGATCGCCGTCGCGACGCGGACGATCTCGTCAGTCGTGCGCTCACGCGTCTGCGCGAGTTCGTTGAACGCCTTGTTCAGCTGCCCGACGATCCCGCGCTTGCGGGTGTCGAGCCTGATGCCGCTCTCGCCGTGGCTCCCGGCGCGGAGCGCGTCGAGCAGCGGCTGAAGATCCGCCGCGGCGATCGCAGCGGCGTCTCCCTTTCTGCGGGCAGGGGTGCGTGCTGTCCGCGAGGTGGTCTGCGTGGCCACAGATTTTCCTTTCTAGGCAGGCGGATTCGGCGCGTCGGGCGAGGCGCGACCGAAATCCTGTGACAGGTGACTCAAGTGATGCCCTCGGATGTGGTCCCCCCGCTGGGCGAACGCGGAAACTACGTAATCCTACTCTAGGTGATGGGTCTTATATGTTCAAGTCATGGGCCGTCCGGCCCATGGCCTGCGTGAGGTCGGCCCACAGCTCGTCGACATCCTCGAGGCCGACCGAGAGCCGGAGCAGCCCGCCGGGGATGCGGTCGCCTTCCCAGCGAGAGCGGCTCTCCATCGTCGAGCGGGCGCCGCCGAGGCTCGTCGCGTTCAGGATCAGCTTCGTCGAGGTCTCGACCACGCGCGCGTCGTCCACGTCGAAGGAGATGACGCCGCTGAACCCGGGGTAGCGCACCTTCGAGACGGCCGGATGCTCCTCGAGCCGACGCACGAGTTCGGCGGCGCTCTCCGTGTGGCGGGCCATGCGCTCGTCGAGCGTCTCCAGGCCGCGGAGCAGCGCGGCCGCCGCGTCCGGGGCGGCGACGATGCCGGCGTTGGTGCGGAACTCGCGCAGGCGCGCGCTCTTCTCCGGGTCGCGCGTGACGGTTGCGCCGAGCAGCGCATCGTGGCTCCCGGTGAGGAACTTGGTCGCCGAGTGGACGACGACGTCGGCACCCTCGTCGAGCGCCTGCAGGTACACCGGCGTCGCGATCGTCGCGTCGCAGACGACGAGCCCGGGATGGCCGCGGAGCGCCGCCCAGTCCGGCACGGTCAGCACGGGGTTCGCCGGCGCCTCGACCCAGACGATCTCGGCCGGCGGCGGCGGTCCCGTCTGGTCGTACTCGACGTACGAGATGCCCCAGTCCGCCAGCAGGCCGAGCAGCTTGCTCGTGCCGTAGTAGCAGCCCTCCGCGAGCGCGACCTTCCACCCCGGCCGCGCGAGCGCGAGCAGCACGTTCGTCGCTGCTCCCATGCCGGACGCGTACAACAGCGCGTCGCCTCCTTCGCGGCGTCCGAGCTCTTCCTCGGCGGCTGCTCCCGCGGGATGCGCGGTGCGCGCGTAGTAGAAGGCGCGCGGCTCGCCGCGCTCGTCGTACGGCCAGATCGTCGAGCGGTCGACGGGCATCACTCGCATGACTCTAGTTACGGGATTGACACTGCGGGATGCGTGGGAGAACCTCCTTCGACGTGATCGGCGAGGGGTCCGCAGCTGCCAGCGCGCTCGTGCAATCGACGCTTCTCGGGGAGCTGCTCGAGCACGCGCAGATCGGTGCGCTCGCGGTCGAGTCGGGCCGGTACGTCGCCGCGAACGAGTACGCGTGCGAGCTGACCGGCTACGACCGCTCGGAGCTGATCGGCCGGGGGATCGGCGAGCTGCATCCGCTGTCCGCCGAACTCCTGAACCGGCGGCACGACGGCGTGGTGAAGATGCGACGCAAGGACGGCTCGGAGATCGAGGTCGGCTTCCGCGTCGTCGACACGACGCTGTCGGGGCTGCCGCTCTTCCTCACGCTGTTCGCGCGCGCCTGACGCCGTCGACGAGCCGGTCGATCTCCTCGTCCGAGTTGTAGTAGTGCACCGAGGAGCGCACGGCCTCGGCGATGCCGCGGGCGCCGAAGTCGAGCTGCGCGGAGGCCGCTTCCATCACCGACACGTTCACGCGCTCGCGGGCGAGCACGCGCTGCACGTGCGCGGCGTCCGCGCCGTCCACCGTGAACGTCACCGTCGCGCCGAGGACGGCGCCCCGATCGAGCAACGTCACTCCCGGGATCTCCGCGAGCGCTTCCCTGGCGCGTGTCGCGAGCAGCCGGATGCGGTCCCACGCGTTCTCGACGCCGACCTCGAGCGCGTAGTCGACGGCGACGCCGAGACCTACCTTGCCCGCGTAGTACGTCTCCCAGTTCTCGAAACGGCGGGCGTCGTCGCGGATGCGGTACGTGCCGTCCGGCTGCCAGTCCGCGGCGTGCATGTCGAGAAACGGCGGCTCGAGGCGCTCGATCAGCTCGCGGCGCACGTAGAGAAAGCCCGTCCCGCGCGGCCCTCGCAGGAACTTGCGCCCGGTGCCCGAGAGGATGTCGCAGCCGAGCTCGCGCACGTCGAGGGGCAGCTGGCCCGCGGACTGGCAGGCATCGAGCAGCAGCGGCACGCCGGCCGCGCGGGTCACGCGTCCCACCGCGGCCGCCGGGTTCACGAGCCCGCTCTGGGTCGGCACGTGGACGAGCGACACGAGACGGACGCGCTCGTCCAGCAGCCGCTCGAGGGCCGCGACGTCGAACTGACCGTGCTCGTCGTCGGGGACGACCTCGATGCTCGCACCGGTCCGGTCGGCGACCTGCTTGAGCGCGATCCAGTTCGAGGCGTACTCGGCACGGCCGGTGAGGATGCGGTCGCCGGGACGGAACGCGAACGAGTAGAACGCCATGTCCCACGCCCGCGTGGCGTTCTCGATCACTCCGATCTCGTCGCGGTGCGCCCCGAGCAGGCGCGCGAGCGCTTCGTACGTGTGCTCCCAGTGCTCCCGGCGTTCGGCGGCAGCCTCGTAGCCGCCGATCTCCGCTTCACGGCGCAGGTGGTCGACGACCGCCTCGTGCACCTGCCGCGGTGGCAGGGAGGCGCCCGCGTTGTTGAAGTGGGCGACGTGCTCGACGCCCGGCGTGTCCGCACGCAGGCGGTCGAGGTCGATCACTCGGCCGCAGGCGTGAAGAGCGTGAGCTGCATGCCGTCCGGCGCCTCGAGACGGACGTTCCGGTCGCCCCACGGCGTGACGACCGGTCTGCCGACGCGTTGCGCGCCGGCTGCCTGGAGCTCGTCCGCCGCTCCACTCGAGTCGTCCACCTCGACGGCGAACCGAACGCGTCCGGCGACGCGCCGGCCAACCTCGATGTCGTCGACCAGCGCAGCTTGCCCCTCGTCGAACAGCTCGAGCGTCGCGCGGCCCGCCTCGAGCAGCATGCCGCGTGCGCCCGGCGCGGTCCACAGCGCGAGCTCCTTCATGCCGAGCCCATCGCGGTAGAACGCGACCGCCTGGTCGAAGTCGTCGACCGTCAGCGCGATCCGGAGCTCGTGGACCGTCACGAAGCCCGCGGGAAGCGCCGTGAGAGCGGCCGGCCGCCGCCATAGCTGCTCACCTCGCGTGCGCCAGGTCGTTGAGCGGTTCGAGCAGGTCGATCGCGCGGCTCGTCCAGCCGTCCCCGCCGCGGTACAGGGCTGCGACCTCGGCGCCCAGGTCCGGTCCGAGGAGCAACCGGATCTCGTCCTCCGGCGGCTCATGCTCAGGCGGGGTCGAGGCGGCGTCCGGCATCAGGGCGGCGGCGAGGATCGCACCGGCGACGGCATTACGCGTCGCGCGCGCGAACGCTGCCGGCGCGGCGGAGCCGATGTCGTCGATCGCTTCGCGGACGGGCTGCAGTGCATCGATGCTCACACGTCGCATCTTGACCGAAAGGCTCGACTCTGGTTCCGCCTCGCCGAATCGGAGTCGGAAGGGTTTCGAGGGAGGTACGCTCACGCCGATGGCAAAGATCGAGAAGCCGACGCACGACACGACGCGCGAGAAGCTCGAATGGCTCGAGGAGCTCCGCGACCAGTCGGAGCACCACGGCTCGGAGAAGGCGGTCTCCCGCCACAAGGAGGCGGGGAAGCTCCTCGCGCGCGAGCGGGCCGAGAAGCTCTGCGATGCCGGCTCGTTCGTCGAGCTCGACCGCTACGTCCGCCACCGCGAGTCGAACTTCGGGATGCTCGAGCGGCGGCCCTACGGCGACGCCGTCGTCACCGGGCACGGGACGATCTTCGGGCGGCGCGTGTTCGTGTTCAGCCAGGACTTCACGGTCTTCGGCGGCTCGCTGAGCGAGGTCTTCGCGGAGAAGATCTGCAAGGTGATGGATCTCGCCGCGAAGTACGGCTGCCCGGTGATCGGCATCAACGACTCCGGCGGCGCGCGAATCCAGGAGGGCGTCGTCTCGCTCGCCGGCTACGCCGAGATCTTCTGGCGCAACGTGCAGAGCTCCGGGGTGATCCCCCAGATCTCCCTCGTGATGGGGCCGTGCGCCGGCGGGGCCGTCTACTCGCCCGCCATGACCGATTTCATCCTCATGGTCGAAGGCTCCTCCTACATGTTCATCACCGGCCCCGACGTGGTGAAGACGGTGACCGGCGAGGAGGTGACGTTCGAGGAGCTCGGCGGCGCGCTGACGCACGCGTTGAAGTCCGGCGTCGCACACCTGACGGCGCCGGACGAAGAGGCGGCGCTCGAGGACGCGCGCTACCTCCTCAGCTTCCTTCCGCAGAACAACGCGCATCCGACGCCGTACGACCCGCCGACCGACCCCGTCGACCGCGAGGCGCCCGAGCTCGACGAGCTCGTGCCCGACGAGCCGACGAAGCCGTACGACATCAAGAACGCGATCTGCGCGGTCGTCGACGACGGCGAGTTCCTCGAGTTACAGCCGCTGTTCGCCGAGAACATCGTCTGCGGCTTCGCGCGGCTCGGCGGCTACAGCGTCGGAATCGTCGGCAACCAGCCGAAGGCGCTGGCGGGGGTCCTCGACATCAGCTCGTCGGAGAAGGCGGCGCGTTTCGTGCGCACGTGCGACGCATTCAACATCCCGCTGGTCACGTTCGTCGACGTGCCGGGTTTTCTGCCCGGGACCGAGCAGGAGTGGGGCGGGATCATCCGGCACGGGGCGAAGCTCCTGTACGCGTACTGCGAGGCGACCGTGCCGAAGCTGACCGTGATCACCCGCAAGGCCTACGGGGGTGCCTACGACGTCATGAGCTCGAAGCACGTCCGCGCAGACTTCAACTTCGCGTGGCCGACTGCCGAAGTCGCCGTGATGGGGCCCGACGGCGCGGTCAACATCATCTTCCGCAACGAGCTCGCCTCGGCCGACGACCCGGAGGCACGGCGGGCGGAGCTGATCGCGGACTATCGCGAGCGGTTCGCCAACCCCTACAGCGCGGCCGAGCGCGGGTATGTCGACGACGTGATCCAGCCGAGACGCACGCGGCCGGTGCTGATCGACGCGCTGCGCACGGCGATCACGAAGCGCGAGCCCACGCCGAAGCGCAAGCACGGCAACATCCCGCTCTAGGTCCGGCTACCAGCTAAGCACTGACGGCGACCTGTGTGCCGATGCGGACGAGGAACGCGTGCACGACTTCGGGGTCGAACTGGGTGCCGGCGCAGCGCTCGACCTCCGCGACGGCCTCCTCGAAGGTGAGGGCGGCGCGGTACAGGCGGTCGGAGGTCATGGCGTCGAATGCGTCGGCCACGAAGATGATGCGGGCCCCAAGCGGGATCTCCTCGCCGCCGAGCCCGTCGGGGTAACCGTGCCCGTCCCACCGCTCATGGTGGTGGAGCACCCAGTCCGCGATCGGATCGACGCCGAGGCTTTCGAGCATCCGGTACCCGATCTGCGGGTGGCGCTCGAGCACGAGCCGCTCGGCGTCGGTGAGCGCCGCGGGCTTGCGGAGGATCTCCTCGGGGATCGCGAGCTTTCCGAGGTCGTGAAGGCTGCCGGCGAGCCGGGTCAGCTCGATCTCGTCGGTGGAGAGGCCGAGCTCCGTGGCGATCTGTGCGGACAGTGACGCCACGCGCTCGGAATGGCTGCCCGTGTAGGCGTCGCGCGAGTCGACCGCGCGCGCGAGCGACGCGGCTGCGCGGAATCGGGCGACGCGGTCGACGCCGCTCGCAACCCGGCGGACCTCGGAGAGCTCCGCGACGTCGGCGCGGGCGAGCCGCACCTGGTTCTTTCCGTGCTCCTTGGCCCAGTAGAGCGCGCCGTCGGCGAGCCGGATCAGCGAGTCGCGCTCGCGGCCGTGCTGCGGGAACGTCGCGACGCCGGCGCTGACAGTGATCGCACCGGTCTTGCCGAGCTCGGTCTCTGCGATGCGCTGGACGATCGACCGCGCCGTGGCAAGCGCCAGCTGGTCGTCCATACCCGGGAGCAGCACCGCGAACTCGTCGCCGCCGAGCCGGAACGACTCGCCGCCCTGCCGGAGCCGCGAGGCGACCTGGGACAGGATGCGGTCGCCGGTCGGATGCCCGAACTGGTCGTTGATCCGCTTGAAGTCGTCGATGTCGAGGAAGCAGAGCGAGACCATGCCGCCGTGCTCGTCCGCGTGCGCGAGCTCGCGCTGGAGCCGCTCGTGGAAGTGCCGGTGGTTTCCGAGACCCGTCAGCGGGTCGGTGAGGGCGAGGCGAATCGCGTCGAGCGCCTTGTGCGTCGAGCGCTGGTAGAGCGAGATCGCGACCAGGGGGCCGGCGAGCGCCGCGAACAGGAACGGTGTCCGCTGCCACAGCACGACGAGCATCAACGCCGTCGAGGCCATCAGCGTGAACGGCACGATCGTCCACCGGACGTTGGAGCGGATGAGCTTGAAGTATCCGAGCTCGGAGCCCGACGCCGCGATCGCCGCCGTTACGAGCAGCAGGTTGATCGAATAGACGATCGCCGCCGTCACGGAGACCTGGAGCAGGATCTGGGCCGAGCTCTTGCCCGCGAGGTGTGTGAGCGTCCAGCCGGCGAGCGAGCCCACGAGCCCGAACGCGCCGGCGTTGAAGAGCGTGCGGATCGCCGGGTTGCGCCGGATCAGCGCGACCAGGGTGGGGGCGGTCACGTAGACGAAGGTCGCCGGCGCCCACCCGAAGAGCACGAGCCCGGCGACGGCGAACACGAAGCCGAGCGAGACGCCGTTCGCGTCGGCCCCTTCGACGGGGACCGGGAAGCGCTCCGTCAGCGTCGACGCGACAAGAAACGCGCCGACGCCGAGAATGAGCGTTGTCGAGCCGAGATCCCGGGCGAAGACGAACGTCGCAGCGAGATACGCGCCGACCCCGACGAGCGAGACGGGCGCGACGACCGCGAGGAGCTTCGCGGGTGGCAGCGCCCTAACGCTCATCCAGGATCGCCAGGGCTACCAGGTGAAGTTGAGGTCGCCGCCGCCGAAGGCCGTGAAGGCGAACATCGCCGCAAGAGCCACCGACACAAGCACGACGAACACAATCTTGTTCCACTGAAGCATTGGAAGAATCCTCTCCATCAGTTGCCGCATCACGGGGGATTGTGCGGTATCCAGCCTCAGACCGACATCACCCAATGGGGGGAAAGCGGTCTAGGTCTGCCAGATCCCTCGTATGGGTGAACAATTTGTAATTCCTAGCCTTTCCGGAGATGGAACTCGAACTCACCCCACAACAGCCGCCAGAGGTCGAAATCGCAGTCGCAGACGCCCTTTCTGGAGCGCCCGCGACCGCCGATCCGTGGTGGCAGGCCGGCCTCGAGGAGGCGCTCGAGACGTAACCGGAGCGGTGCCGGTTCCGTTCAACCGGCGTCATGTGTATTCGGTGTGGAGAACACGAGACCCCGCCCGACCGGCCGTATTGCGTGCACTGCACCTTTGCCGTGCGTGCCGAGGTCGAGGACGGCTTGCGGAAGTTCTCCGACTACCTCAGCGCCTGGGCCGCCTTCGACGCGTGGTGCGCGTCGCGGCTGCGCCCTGCCGAGTCGAGGTAGCCGCCTCCTCCTACGGCGACACGACGGCGCGGCCGCGTAGCAGCCGGGGCGCCGACCGCGCGTAGTCGAGCCCGGAGATCCACGTCAGCGCGAGCGCGACCAGGAGTGTCCACCAGGACACGCTCGTGCTCCAGGCGCCGGCGGCGGCGAGCCCGCCCACCGCGGCAGCGATTGCCTGAGACCACGTCTTCAGCTTCCCGAGGTCGCGCGCCGCGATCACGACGCCGCGCTCGACCGCCGCCTGGCGGAGTCCGGAGATCAGGAGCTCGCGGGCCACGATCGCCGCCACCATCCACGCGGGGAAGACGTCCTGCCCGAGCAGGACGATCAGCGTCGCCATCACGAGCAGCTTGTCCGCGACGGGATCCAGGAGCGAGCCGAACGGTGAGGTGCGGCCGGTGCGCCGCGCGACCCTGCCGTCGAACCAGTCCGTCGCCATCGCCGCGCAGAAGACGGCCGTCGCCCAGTAGTCGTGATGCGTGAACGGGATCGCGAAGAGCGCCACGACGATCGGGACGGAGATCGCGCGCGCAACGGTCAACTGATCGGCAAAGCTCATGCCTTTTGGTCGCCTCCGTCGAGCCTGCGGCTCGGTTTTGTCGCGCCTCCGTCGAGCCTACGGCTGGGTTCTGTCGCGCCTCCGTCGAGCCTACGGCTGGGTTCTGTCGCGCGTCCGTCGAGCCTACGGCTCGGTTCGGTCGCACCTCCGTCGAGCCCGCGGGTCATGTCGAGAGAATACGGAGTGTGTTCGCGAAAGTCCTCGTTGCGAACCGGGGCGAGATCGCGCTGCGGATCTTCAGGACGCTCCGGGAGCTGGGAATCGGCACCGTCGCCGTGTACTCGGACGCGGACCGCACGGCGCCGCACGTGGCCTACGCCGACGAGGCGCATGCCCTCGGCGGGTCGACGGCTGCAGAGAGCTACCTCGTCGTCGGCAAGCTGCTCGAGGCCGCCGCGCGGTCGGGCGCCGAGGCGATCCATCCCGGCTACGGGTTCCTGGCCGAGAACGCGGCCTTCGCGGCAGCCGTCGAGACGGCCGGCCTCGCGTGGATCGGCCCCCCGCCCGCGGCGATCGAACTGATGGGCTCGAAGACGCGCGCCAGACGGGCGATGCAGGCCGCCGGCGTCCCGATCATCCCCGGGACGACCGATCCCGTCGGTTCCGCCGAGGAGGTCGTGGCGCTCGGCGCCGAGATCGGCTACCCGCTCCTGATCAAGGCCGCGGCCGGAGGCGGCGGCAAGGGCATGAAGGTCGTCCGCTCTCCCGAGGAGGCCGCGCAGGCGTTCGAGTCCGCGCAGCGCGAGGGCCGGTCGTACTTCGCCGACGCCTCTGTCTACGTCGAGCGCTACCTCGAGGACCCCCGCCACGTCGAGGTGCAGGTGCTCGCCGACGCGCACGGCAACGTCATCCACCTCGGCGAGCGCGACTGCACGATCCAGCGCCGCCACCAGAAGCTCGTCGAGGAGACGCCGTCGCCTGCCGTCGGGCCCGAGTTGCGCGAGCGGATCGGGCAGATCGCCGTCGACGCCGCACGGGCGGCCGGCTATCGCTCCGCGGGGACGATCGAGGGCCTGCTCTCTCCCGAAGGGGACTATTTCTTCATGGAGATGAACACCCGCATCCAGGTCGAGCACACGGTGACCGAGGAGACGACCGGCCTCGATCTGATCCGCGAGCAGGTTCTGATCGCGGCCGGTGAGCCGCTATCGCTGCGCCAGGAGGGCGTTCTTTTGCGCGGGCACGCGATCGAGTGCCGGATCAACGCGGAGGATCCGTCCAAGGGCTTCCTGCCGAGTCCCGGGAGGATCACGAGCTACCGGGAGCCGTCGGGCCCGGGGGTGCGCGTCGACTCCGGCGTCGCGACCGGGTCGGAGATCAGCGGGCTCTACGACCCGATGATCGCGAAGCTGATCGTGCGCGACAAGGATCGCGAGGCGGCGCGCCGGCGGATGCTGCGCGCCCTCTCCGAGTTCGAGATCGGGGGCGTCAAGTCGCTGCTCGGCTTCCATCAGGCATTGCTCAGCCATTCCTGCTTCATCGCGGGCGAGACGTGTCACGGGCTCGTCGAGTCCGAGGAGCTGGCGCAGCGTGCGGAAGAGTTTTCTCACGAGGCGACAACCATAGCCGCCGCGTCGGACGGATCGTTGTCCACGCAGGCGACATGGCCAAAGGAAACAGTGGCCGAAGTGGACGGTCGTCGCGTCGTCGTCAGGGTGCTCGTCCCGGAGCCGCCGTACCGCGATCTCGCCCGGCGCCGCCGTGAGCGCGCGGCCCTGGGAGGCGGCGGGGCCGCCTCGGACGCCGTCACGAGCCCGATGCAGGGCACGGTGCTCGACGTGAAGATCGCCGTCGGCGACCCCGTCGAGCTCGGCCAGGTGATCTGCATCGTCGAGGCGATGAAGATGGAGAACGAAGTGACGGCGCACCGCGCGGGGACGGTGACGGAGCTGTCCGTCGCACCCGGCCAGCCGGTGACGACCGGGCAGACGATCTGCGTGATCGTGGCGGACGACGGCTGAAAACCTGAAGGCCCGAATTTGGTTCTCCTGCGGCGAATCAGATTCGGTCTGTGAGGAACGCCGATCCCCTGCAGTCGAATCTGATTCCGCGCAGCGGAACCAGATTCGAGCAATTCGACCTCCCGCCGCCTCTCAGAGCGAGCGCTGGTAGGCGCGGAAGGTCCAGGTCGCCCACGCGGAAGTGACCGCGGTCAGGCCGAGGAGCAACGCGAGGTAGAGGCCGACAGTTGCCCACGACGTGCCGGGGAGCACGACCTCGCGCGCGGCTTTCACGCCCCAGTCGACCGGGTTGAAGCGCGCGGCCGTCTGCATCCAGCCGGGCATCTGCGCGCGCGCGATCATCGTCGTCGACAGGAAGAGCAGCGGCAGTCCGATGAAGTTCGCGACGGCGATCATCGATGCCTCGCGCCGGGTGAGCAGGGCGATTCCCTGGGAGAGCCCGGCGAACGCGCCGTTGACGAGGATCGCGGCGAGGATGATCACGAGCCAACCGAGCCCGCCCGTGTGCACGCGGACGCCGAGCGCAAGCGAGACGAGGAGGATGATGATCGCCTGGATCGCGGCGGTGAGCGCGGAGCGGACGATCTGCGACAGCACGATTGCAAGCCGCGATCCGGGCGTCGCGAGGAAACGCTCGACGATCTTGTGGTCGAGGTCGTAGATCATCGACATCCCGCTCCACGTCGCGCCGAAGAACGCGTTCATCACGACGATGGCGGGCGCGAGGAACGTGATGTACGAGCCGGTGCCGAAGCCGCCGAGCCGCGTCACGTTCTTGAACAGCTGCCCGTAGAGGATCAGCCACACCATCGGCTGCACGAGGATGAGCGCGATCCAGATCGGCTCGCGCATCAGGTTGCGCGCCTGGCGGACGATCATGAACCAGGTGTCGCTGAGGGTCTTCATGCGGCTCGGTCCTC
>JABFWJ010000419.1 GCA_013362295.1 Thermoleophilia bacterium | reverse complement strand
GCAGGTCACGTACTGATACGGCTTGCCGGAGTAGCCCGCCTTCCGCAGCGCGTCCTCGGGCGCGAGGCAGAGGACGTTCGGGGCGGCCTCGGTCAGGCCGTAGCCCTGAACGATCGCGACGCCGCGCGCGGCCCAGACTTCGAGGAGCGCCTCGGGCATCGGCGCACCGCCGACCACCGCGAGCCGCAGCGACGAGAGGTCGGCGGCGGCGAAGCGCGGCTCCTGCGCCATGAAGAGGTAGTTGGCGGGCACGCCCATCATCGTCGTCACGCGTTCCCGCTCGATCAGCTCGAGCGCGTACGCCGCGTCGAAGCCCGGCTCGATCACGACCGTCGCACCCTTCCACCAGCCGAGGATCGACTGCACGTTCCAGCCGCCGCAGTGGAACTGCGGCAGCACCTGCAGGATCACGTCCTCCGGGCGGATGCCCGTCGCGAGGTCGAACGAGAGGTTCGTCCAGAAGCAGTTCGCGTGCGTGAGCAGCGCGCCCTTCGGCTTCCCGGTCGTCCCGCTCGTGTAGATCAGCAGGAGCGGGTCCTCGTCGCCCACGACCGAATCTGATTGGCGAAGCCAACCAGATTCGAGCCTTTCCGAAGGCCGCACGCGCGCGAGCGCCAGCGCCGCAGCCCCGAGCTTCCGGTGCTCCTCCGAGACGAGGAAGACGTCGGGCTCCGCATCGTCGAGCTGGAACGCGACCTCGGGCGGTGCGAGCCGCCAGGAGATCGGATGCAGGATCGCGCCCGCCTTCGCGCAGGCGAACATCAGCGCGACGTGCTCGCCCGAGTTCCCGAAGAGCGTCGAGACACGCGAGCCTCGCGCGAGCCCTGCGGCCAGCTCGTCGGAGCGCGCGTCGACCTCGGCGTACGTCCAGCGCCGCTCCCGCTCGACGATCGCCACGCGGTGCGGCGTGATGCGCGCGCGGTCGCGGATGATCGTGTCGATCGTGTGCCTGCTCATCCGAGGAACTCCCGCACGATCCTGACGACGGCGTCGGGCTGCTCCCAGAAGAAGAGGTGCCCGGTGCCCGGAATGCGCTCGACGCGCGCGCCCGGTATGCGTGCGGCGACGCCGTCCGAGTTGCGCGGGTCGACGACGTTGTCCTCGGTGCCGGTGACGATGAGCGTCGGCGCGTCGATCGCGCCGTCGACACCGGCGAACCCAATGCCGGCCGCGGCCTGCGCCGGCCAGCCGACCGGATCCGGCGGGTTGTCCAGCCGCCGGCGGTAGAGCGCCTCCACCAGCTCCGGCGCCGCATCCGGCGCGAGCGCGTTCTCGACGAACCGCCGCAGCGCGACCTCCGGCGGCAGAGAGCCCGCCGCGGCGAACAACTCCACCGTGACGGCCGGCATCGGCACCGTCGCCTCGCCTCCGGGCGTCGTGCAGCAGAGGACGAGCCTGTCGACCCGTTCCGGCGCCGTGACCGCCAGCTCCTGCGCGATCATCCCGCCGAGGCTGGCGCCGAGCACGTGCGCGCGCTCCACTCCGGACTCGTCGAGCACCTGGAGCGCGTCCGCCGCCATCTCGCGCGCCGTGTACGGGCCCGCGGGCTTGTCGGACTCGCCGATCCCGCGGTTGTCGAAGAACAGGACCCGATACCGCTCGGCGAGGCCGGGCAGGATCGGCTCCCAGCTCCAGCGGCCGTAGCCGAGGCCCTGGATCAGCAGCAACGGATCACCGCTCCCACGCTCCTCCCAGACGATCTTCACCGCTGCATCGCCTCCTGCAGCCGTTGCAGCGTGCGCGGCCTGCGCACGCCGCCGAAGCGCGCGAGCCCTCCGGGCACGAAGAAGACGACGAGGATGAACAGCACGCCGAGCACGAAGAGCGGCTGCTGCAACGGCGTGCGCAGCAGCGACGGCAGCGACGAGACCGCGTGCGACGAGGACGCGTCACCGAGCCGCTCGTTCGCCCACGTGTAGAGCACGCCGCCGAGCAGCGCACCCCAGCGCGTTCCGGTACCGCCGATCACGACCATCACGAGCAGCGTGAGCGTGAAGTTCGCGCTCGTCACCTCCGGCGTCGCACCGCCGAGCAGCAGGACGTAGACGACGCCTCCGGCGGTCGCGAGAAACGACGCGAGCACGAACGACATCAGCTTGTACGTGTACGGCCGCAGCCCGAGCACCTCGACGCGCAGCTCGTTCTCGCGGATCGCCTGCCAGACGTGGCCGGGC
This sequence comes from Thermoleophilia bacterium, assembly GCA_013362295.1. GTDB lineage: Bacteria > Actinomycetota > Thermoleophilia > Gaiellales > Gaiellaceae > PALSA-600. The sequence goes on along the minus strand of JABFWJ010000419.1, from coordinate 1,078 downwards.
GACGAGTTGACGGCCCACTGCACGATCGCGACGACGCACGCGACGTAGCCGAGCGCGATCCAGTAGAGGTGCTTCGTGTTGAAGATCCCAACCAGGCCGGCGGGAAGCTTCGTGTAGTCGGCGCCGAGGCCCTCCTCCCCGCCGGTCCACCCGTACGGATTCTTGAACGCGAGGATCGAGCCGGCCTGTGCGAACGCGAGCGTGACCATCGCGAACGCGATCCCGCCGACGCGCAGCGAGACTGCGCCGAGGACGAGCGGGACGATCAGCCCGACGAGCGCGGTGAACGCGAGCGCGACCCAGAACCCCCAGTGCCACTTCGTGATCGCGATCGCGACGAGATAGACGCCGACCGCGAAGTAGAGCGCGTGCCCGAACGAGAGCAGCCCAGTGAACCCGAAGAGCAGATCGTAGGTGACCGCGAGCCCCCCGAAGACGAGGCAAAGCGCAAGCAGCTGCAGCGTCCCCGGCGTGTTGATCGCGCCGTTGAAGACGTACGGAATGTCGAGTGCGAACTGCGGGACGAGCGCGAGCAAGACGAGGATCCCCGCCGGGATCGCGACGCGCTTCACGCGAAGCTCCCCGAGAGCCCGCGCGGCCGCACGAGCAGCACGAGACCGAGCAGCAGCACGACGCTGAGGTCGCCGAGGCCGGTCGAGGCGTAGTAGTTGGCGTACTGCTGCACGAGCCCGACGACGACGGCGGCGCCGGCGGTGCCGCGGAGCGAGCCGAGCCCGCCGATCACGACGACGATGAACGCGAAGATCAACAGCGACGTGCCGCGTGCGGGGTCGACCGTGCTGAAGTAGACGTTGGAGAGCACGCCCGCGAGCGCCGCGGCGACACCGCCGATCGCGAAGACGAGCGTGAAGGCGCGCCGGACGTCGATTCCGAGCGCGGTCACCATTGCGCGGTTCTCGACGCCGGCGCGGATGATCAGCCCGTAGCGCGTCCGCCGGAGGAACGCGTTCAGCGCAACGAGCACGACGACCGCGGTCGCGATCAGCAGCCAGCGGTCGTTCGGGATGTGCGCGCCGAGGACCGTCGTCGTGCGGCCGAGCCACGCAGGCGCGACGAC
>JABFWJ010000127.1 GCA_013362295.1 Thermoleophilia bacterium | reverse complement strand
TCTGGGTGCTCGCCGTACCGGCGCCCTGGGAGGTGCCCTTCCTGGGGATGGCCGCAGCCGGGTTCTTCATGTCGAACGTCAACGCGCCGCTGCAGGCACTCGTCATGCTCCGCATTCCCCGCGGGCTCCGGACGCAGGGCGTCGCGGCGTTCGGCGTCTTTCAGTGCATCGGCTCGCCGATCGGGCTCGTGCTCGCCGGAATCGCCCTCAGCCGCTTCGACACGCACGCCGTGCTCGCGGCCGTGCTCGTCCTGAACAGCGCCGCGATCCTGACCTTCGTCGGGGCCGCGCTCGCGGAGCGGTCGGGTCTGCGTACGGCGCCCGTAAACTCGCCCGCGTGAGTCGCGTTCGCTGCCGTCGGCGTCACGGGCCGGGCGATCGACCAGAACAACGGCGCGTGGATGATCTAGTCTTCCGCGCGTGCTGGAGCGGGACTACCTCCGTCGCAGTGCTGCCGAGTTCATCGGCACATTCGCACTGATCTTCGTCGGCGGCGGCTCGGTCGCGTTTGCGCGCACGCTGACGGACATCGCGCTTGCGCACGGCCTGGTGATCGCCGTGTTCGTCTCGGCGCTCGGTTTCATCTCGGGCGGCCACTTCAATCCGGCAGTCACGCTGGGCTTTCTCGTCACGCGGCGGATCGCGTTCCCACTCGCGCTCTGCTACTGGCTCGTCCAGTTCGGCAGCGCGGCCGTCGCCGCGCTCCTGCTCAAGTGGGTGCTCCCCGACGCGATCGAGAATCAGGCCCATCTCGGCGCGCCGGCGCTCGGCGGCGGCATCCACTCCGGCGCGGCCGTCGTCGTCGAAGCTGTCCTGACGTTCTTCCTCGTCTTCGTCGTCTTCGCGACGGCCGTCGACCCGCGCGGCACGTTCAAGCAGATCGCCGGGCTGGCGATCGGCTTCACGATCTCACTCGACATCCTGATGGGCGGCGTCCTGACGGGCGCTGCGATGAACCCCGCGCGCGCCTTCGGCCCGCAGCTGCTCTCGAACACCTGGGGGCACTTCTGGGTCTGGTACATCGGCCCGTTCGCCGGCGCGGTGATCGCCGCGTCGCTCTACGAGCTGCTCTATCTGCGACCGCCGAGGCCCGTGCCGGTCGGCCCGCCCGAGACCGGCGTGGAAGAACCGCGTCCCGGGGACGCTGCCGTCGAGTCGTGACCGTCGGCTCCGCTCTCGTCGTCGCCGGGCTCTCGACCGGGAACAAGATCGGCCTCGCGCTCGTGGGGGGCGCGTTCATCATCTTCGCGCTCATCTCGTCGTTCGTCCTCCCGGCGCGCTACCCGGACTTTCCGGGGCAGCGACTCGGCTGGTTCGTCGCGATCGCGATCCTCTTCTTCGTCGCGATGATCTCGGCCGTGCTCGTCTTCGGCAGGGAAAAGGAGGAGAAGGGCGCCGAGACCCACGCGACGTCGTCGCAGGGGACGACGACCGCGCCGGCGCCGGCGCCCTCGGGCGGCCACGGCGACCCGGCGGCGGGGAAGCAGGTGTTCGCGAGCGCGGGCTGCGGGGGCTGCCACACGCTCAAGGCGGCGGGCTCGTCGGGGAACGTCGGCCCGAACCTCGACCAGCTGAAGCCCTCGTTCGACGTGGTCAAGCACCAGGTCGAGGTGGGCGGCGGCGCGATGCCGTCGTTCAAGGACGCGCTGAGCGCGAAGCAGATCGACGACGTCGCGGCCTTCGTGAGCTCGTCGGCCCAGGGCTAGAAAACGTCCCCAGAAAGGACGAATCCCGCCCGGGGGAGGAGCGGGAATCGCCGCAGTTCACGTCAGTCGCCGGTATCAGGGGGGAGCCGGCAGACCGCATCCTGAGCAATCCGACGAGCCGCGGGAATCGCCCGGAAGGGTGATCCTGGGCAAGGCGCAACGGAGAAGGAGGGATTCGAACCCTCGAGGCAGGGATTTCCCCACCTAACGCCTTAGCAGGGCGCCGCCTTCAGCCACTCGGCCACTTCTCCGGGAGCGCGCATCGTACCGAGTTCCCTCGCACACGAAAGCCCGCCGGGGCGGGCTCTCGCTGAAGCGGAGGGAGAGGGATTTGAACCCTCGATGCACCTTTCGGCACATACGCGATTTCCAGTCGCGCTCCTTAGACCACTCGGACACCCCTCCGGGTGAGCTCGAACATCCTCGGGGAAACTGAGCGGAGGGGGAGGGATTTGAACCCTCGATCCGCCTAACGACGGATAACGGTTTTCGAGACCGCCGCATTCGACCGCTCTGCCACCCCTCCGATCGCGCGACAGAGTAGCTAGATCTAGTCGTGAATCCGGGCGATCAGATCCTCGCGCCTGAGCACGCGCACGCGATGCGAGGAGCGGGCGAGGCGGACCTCGTAGCCCGCGTCGCGGGGGAAGAGCACCTTGTCGCCGGGCTCGATCGCGGCGACGTCCGGGCCGACTGCGGCGACGATACCGGTGCGCACGTGCAGCGCCTCGTTCGACGGCACGATCAGGCCGCTCGGGAGCTCGGACTCGTCGAGCGGCTCGACGACGATGTAGTCGTCCAGCGGCTCGAGCGTCACGTCGTTCGCAATCGGATGCCCTTCCAGCACGTCTTCAGGATACTCGCGTCATGCGGGTCGGCCGCCACGAGGTTCCCATCACGAATGCCGACAGGACGGTCTTCCCCGCGCGGGGCCTGACGAAGGGCGATCTCGTCGGCTACTACGTCGGCGTCGCCGAGCAGGCGCTGCCGCACCTGCGCCGCCGGCCATTCCACATGGTGCGCTACCGGAACGGCGTCGACGGCGACTTCTTCCACCAGAAGCGTGTGCCCGCCAACCATCCCGCGTACGTCGACGACGTCTTCGTCCAGTTCCCCAGCGGCCACTCGACCGTGTTCGCGATCGTGGACAACGCGGCGGCGCTCGCCTGGGTCGCGAACCTCGGGTGCATCGAGTTGCACACCTGGGCCTCGCGCGTTCCGGAGCTCGAGAAGCCCGACTACCTGCTGATCGATCTCGACCCGACGACCGACGGGCAGTGGCCGTTCGTCCGCGACATCGCGCTCGTCGTCCGCGACGTGATGGACGAGCTCGGGTTGCGCTCGTATCCGAAGACGTCCGGGGCAACCGGCTTGCACATTCTCGCCCCGATCAAGCCGGAGCTCCCGTTTCCGGAGGTGCGGCGGTTCGCCAAGGCGCTCGCGGTCGAGGTCGAGCGACGCGTCGGCGACCAGGCGATCGCGACGACGACGTGGCGCGTCGCCGATCGCGTGGGCGTGTTCGTCGACTTCGGCCAGAACGCGCGCGACC
>JABFWJ010000450.1 GCA_013362295.1 Thermoleophilia bacterium | reverse complement strand
GAACTGGGCCTCGAGGGCCTGGACGAGCCGCTGGGCGGTCTCGCCGGTGGAGTCCGAGACCATGTGGAGCTCGACGGGGTTCACGCGGTGAACCGTAATTTACGCCGTCCTCATGCGGCTCTTGGGAAAACCGGGCACTCTGTCTCCCGTGAAGCGCCTGCTGCTGGTCGCCGCGGTCGCCCTGGCGCTTCCTGCGTCCGCCTTCGCGTGGGGCGGTTCCTACCCGACGGGGGACAGCCTCGGCTCCTTCGTGCAGATCCAGGTCTCCGACTCGTACCCGGTCGACCAGGCGCTGCCGCAGGACTGGGCGACCTATCTCGGCAGCCTCGTCCACGGTCCCGAGATCGCGCGGCTGACGCTGTACCTGATGCCGCAGCCGTCCGTGGCGTCGATTTGCGGCAGCCAGGCGCTCGCGTGTTACGACCCCAACCGCGAGGTGATCTACGTCTCGCCGGAGGATCAGCTCGATGCGCCGCCCGCGAAGGAGATCGTCACCCACGAGTACGGCCACCACATCGCGAACAACCGCGACGACGCACCCTGGACTGCGCTCGACTACGGCACGAAGCGCTGGTCGTCGTACGAGGAGATCTGCACGAAGGCGGCGGCCGGCTCGGCGTCTCCCGGGGACGAAGGCACGCACTACTTCCAGAACTCGGGCGAAGCGTTCGCCGAGTCCTATCGCGTGCTCAACCTCATGAAGCAGGGCCAGACCGACATCGGCTGGGACATCATCGACCCGAGCTTCTATCCGGACGCGACGGCGCTGACGCTCCTCGAGCAGGACGTGACGACGCCGTGGACGGCACCGGCGTTCTCGAAGTTGCACGGCTCGTTCGGGACCGGCACCGTCCGCGCCTTCCGCCTCAAGACGCAGCTCGACGGCACGTTCAACGCGCACCTCGTCGCGCCGACGAAGGCGAAGATGCGGCTGGCGCTCTACGACGGGTCGACGCTCCTGTCGCGCGGCGGGACGATTCGCTACCAGATCTGCGGCCGGCGCGCATTGACGCTGAAGGTGGAACGGCTTTCCGGCGCCGGCGCCTTCTCCGTCGACGTCTCGAAACCGTAGGCTCCCCGCGTGGGGATCGCGCACTGGGACGACGTCGAGCGGCATCACCGCGCGAAGGGCGAGATGGATGCGACGTGGCAGCTGCTGGGTCGCGCCGCCGGGACGAACGACGTCGGCGTGAACCGCGTACGGGTCGCGCCGGGGAAGCTCCCGACGCCGCCGCACTCGCACGGCGCCTCCGAGGAGGTCTACTTCGTGCTCGGCGGATCCGGGCTCGCGTGGCAGGACGGCGCAATCCACGAGGTCGGGCCGGGCGACTGCGTGATCCACACCGCGAACCACTTCGAGCACACGTTCATCGCCGGACACGACGGTCTCGACTATCTCGTCTACGGCACCCGGCATCCGACCGAGATCGGCTGGTTGCCGCGCTCACGCGCCATCCGCATCGGCTGGCCCTGGGTCGAGGGGCGGGAGGACGACCCGTGGGACGTCGAGGCACAGGTGCCGCCGCTCGACGTGGGCGAGCCGTCGCCGCGGCCGGACAACATCCTCCACGTCGGCGAGGTCGAGCTCGAGCGCTGGGGAGCGGTCGTCACGGCGCCGCTCGCGACCCGCGAGCGCTCGCAGCTGGCCGGCTTCCACTGGGAGCGCATCGATCCGGCTGGCACCGGGTCGCCTCCGCACTGCCACTCCGAGGAGGAAGAGGTGTTCGTGATGCTGGAGGGCGACGGCACGCTCGAGCTCTGGCCGTCACCCCGCGCGGAGGAACGAGGCGCCGTGCGCGAGGACCTCCCCATCCGCGCGGGCCATGTGGTCGCACGACCGCCGGGAACCGCCGTGGGCCACGCGTTCCGCGCCGGCTCGTCCGGTCTGACGATGCTGATCTACGGGACGCGGAAGCCGAACGACCTCGCCTACTACCCGCGCTCGAAGAAGATCAACTTCCGCGGCCTCGGCGTGATCGGCCGGATCGAGCACCTCGAGTACTGGGACGGCGAGCCGGTCGAAGCTACCGAGGGATGAGCGAGAAGTCGCCGAGGCGGCCGAGGGCGTCGCGGACGTCGAGCAGGAGGCGCAGGCGGTTCGCGCGCACCTGCGCGTCGTCCGCCATCACGAGCACCTCGTCGAAGTAGCGATTCACGTGCGGCGCGAGCTTCGCCGCCTCCGCGAGCTCGTCGATGTGCGTGCCTTCGAGCGCCTGCGCGAGCTCGCGCTCGGCGCCCTCCTCCAGCAGCGCGTCGTCGACGCGCGCTGCGGCCTCCTGCTCCGCCTTGCCGGCCAGCCGGTGCGCGCGCTCGTACGCCGTGTGCACCGCGTCGAACTCCGGCGTGCTCTCCGCGGCGTGCAGCGACTGCGCGAGCCGCGCGACACCTCCGAGGTCGGGCGCCGCAGACGCGCGCGCGGCGCGGACGAACTCCACGGGCACTTCGAGGAGACCCTCGAGCCGGTCCTCGACGAATTCCTGCGCGGCGCCGAGCTGCGAGCGCTGCACGGGGACGTCGCCTTCGAGCGCGAGCCGGTTCAGGCCGATTGCGGCGCGGCGCAACGCGTACGGGTCGCGTGAGCCGGTCGGCGCGTGGCCGAGTCCGAACGCCGTGACGAGATGATCGAGCTTGTCGGCCGCCGCGAGGACGCGCCCGGCCGGCGTCTCCGGGATCGGCGCGCCGGCGGAATCCGGCAGGTACTGCTCGTCGATCGCGAGCGCCACCTCGTCCGGCCGGCCTGCGAGCTTCGCGTACGTCGCGCCGATGTGTCCCTCCAGCTCGGGAAACTCGCGGACGAGCTCCGACGCCTGGTCCGCCTTCGCCAGCCGCGCTGCCTCGAGCGCGTGCTCGTCGCCGCCGAGGCTGCGCACGGTGTCGACGAGGCGCTGCGTCTTGTCCGCGAACGAGCCGGCGCCTTTCAGATAGGTGATCGCGCCCGCACGCTTCGCGAGCTCGTCGACGCCGACCTCGACGTCGCGCTCGAACGTGAACTCGGCGTCCTCGAGCCGTCCCCGGAGGACGAACTCGTTCCCGGAACGCACGACCTCGGGATCACCCCCGTTCGCGACGAAGGCGAAACGGTTGCCGCCGAGCGGGAAGTACCGCTGATGCGACTGCATCGTCAGCACGATCACCCGCTCCGGCAGGCGCAGGAAGCGCTCGTCGAAGGACCCCTCCTGCACGCGCGGGCTCTCGACCAGGTAGACGACCTCGTCGAGCTTGTCGAGCGGGTCGTGCCACGGACCGAGCGCGTCGAGCCCGGCG
>JABFWJ010000060.1 GCA_013362295.1 Thermoleophilia bacterium | reverse complement strand
CAGCGGGTGCTCGCCGCGAGGGAGGCGATCGCCGCCCTCGGGATCACGGTCCACCAACCCGGCGAGGCGGTCGGCGTCGACGCCGCCCGCCTCCGCGCCGCCCACCCGATCAGCCTCCCTGACGCCTACTGCCTCGCCACGGCACGCTTCACGGATGCCGCCGTCGCCTCCTTCGACGAAAACGTGGTTCGCGCCGCCGAACGCGAACGCATCGCTCTCAGCGGAGCGGCCGCAAGGCGACCACGGCGTCCCGGAGCGGGCCGCCCGCGGAAATGATCGTTCGTCGCGGAACCGTCGCGACGAGGCACCAGCCGCGCGACCGCGAGGCGGTGGGCGACGGTGCTGGGAGGGCGCGCAGGCGGACGCGCGGCATCCGCCCGCAGCAAGGCGCGCCGCGTGCGACCCTCGCGGCCCCGCTCAGTCGAGCGTGATCGTCCCGGACAGAACCGTGTGGCCCGACTCCCCCGCCACCTTCGTCACGCCCGTTCCGCTGCCGGTCGCGCCGGTGAAGACGCCTGTCCCGCCGGTCACCCTCCACGTGAATGTCAGCGTGAACGGGTTCCCGAAGGACTTCGCCGCGCCCGGGGCAAACGTCGACTGGCCCGGGAAGCAGACCACGCCGTCCCCAGTGAGAATCAGCGTGCCGCCACCGCCGGAAAGCGTGATCGTGTAGCGGAAGGTGGTATCCCCGCACGCGGTCTCCGGGTGGAAGTCGAAGGTGAGAATCTCGAAGGTCGACGTTGCGGAACCGAAACCGGCCACCTCGCCGATCCCGCAGAGCAGGAAGGGCGCCGAACACGGGTGCGGCGTCGATCGCCCGAAGAATTCTTGGAACCTCGCGTCGAAACTCGTCGGCTGCGCCGACACGGCCTGCGCAGCGGAAAGGGCGACCACCGCTGCCACCAGAAGTAGAAGTGCTTTCCGCACGGAGTTTCCTCCCCTCGTACGGGCAGTCAGCGCCGCGCACACGGCCGCTCGAAGAACCCGCAGATCGTTCGGGCGCGATTATTTACCCGCTCGCGCGAGCCGTCAAGAAGTCCAATTCCGGTCATTGAACGCGGTCGTTCGCCGCCCCGACGGGGAAATCGGTCGTAACTGCGACGGTGAGAAACGTTGGACAGTTCGAGTCGGTGAGAGGGCTTCATCCACCAGCGTCCACGCCTCGAGCTAGGCGTTCAGAAGCGAAGGCGTGGCCCCGCACGAGGATGTCATCCGGAGATCGACGCGGGCAGGTCGAAGCGGAGAAATGCCTCGGGGGTGAGGAAGGCGGTGACCTCGTCGATCTGCTCGTCGAGCAGGGTGAGGACGGAGAAGCAGTTCGGAACGAAGGCGCCCGCCTCGTCGTCCCAGAGGTAGCCCGCGAGGGCGGGTTGGCCGTTCGCCGACGTCGGGAGCATCTTCCAGCGGTGAACGTCGGAGAGTGGATAGAGGCGCAAGAAGCGGGCAATTTGGTCGCGGCCGCTGTACCAGCTCGGGAGCGGCGGCATTGCCATCTTGGCGTCCTCGCTGAGCATGGCGACGACGGCGTCGACGTCGTTTCGTTCCCAGGCGGCGATGTAGCGTTCGACAAGGTCACTGAGCTCGTTGTCGGCGATTCGTCGGAGCGTCTGCTGTTGGGTTTGCGCCGGCAGCCGTTCGTCGACGGTCTTGTGTGCGCGCTGGAGCGCGCTGTCGACCGAGACGGGGCTTGTCTCGAGCACGGTTGCAGTCTCCTTGGCCGAGAAGCCGAGGACGTCGCGGAGGATCAGTACCGCGCGTTGGCGCGCGGGCAGGTTCTGGAGTGCGGCGATGAAGGCGAGCTCGACTCCTTCACGCTGCTCGTAGCGGGCCTCGGGTCCGGCCGGCCCATCGAGGGCGAGGGAGGTGTCCGGGTAGGGCTCGAGCCAGATGGGGTCGCTCACCGCGTCGGCGAGGCCGTCGTGCGGGTCGGCCGCGGGTCCGTAGTCGATCGGGAGCACTCGCTTCGGCCTTCGCTCGATCGCGCGCAGGCAGGTGTTGGTCGCGATCCGGTACAGCCAGGAGCGAAGCGAGCTTCGCCCTTCGAACCGCGCCAGACCGCGCCAGGCGCGAAGCACCGCCTCCTGCAGCGCGTCTTCGGCATCGGCATAGGAGCCGAGCATGCGGTAGCAGTGGGCGAGCAACTCGCGGCGGTACGCCTCCGCCAGCCGGCCGAACGCGTCATGGTCGCCGGTCCGCGCAGCCCTCAGAAGCTCCGCCTCTGCCGCGGTTGCTGCAGGCGTCGTTGTCTGTGTTCCGGGACTGGTCATGGTTTCGGCTGCCAGAAAGCGATCTCCCCCGCTTGGGGAGCTGAGAGGACGCTACGCCATCCGGCGGGTCCTTCGCGCGGCTCGAGCAGCACCTGCGCGCCGAGCCGCCGCGCCCGTTCGGTGCGCGCGTCGATCTGGTCGACCTCGACGTAGGGCAGCCAGACCGGCCGCTCGGCTCCGCACTCGACGATCCCGCCACCGAGGCCTGCGCCGAGCTCGACGGCGAGATAGGAGCCGCATCGGGCTTCGATCAGCTCCGGCTGCCAGTGCACCAGCTCCGAAAAGAAGCTGCCCGCCGCTTCCCGATCGGGGGCGTGCAGTTCCAGGTGCACGACCGGCAGCGCCACGGGACGAGCCGAGAGCCCCAGCCTTCGGGCCCTCAGCTCGTCCGGGTGCTGGTGGCGACTCACCTCAGGCCGCCAATTCCTCGATCGCCGGCACCACGTCCTCGATCGGGGTTGACCACCGGCGGCGGAGAAGCCCCGCCGTCGCGGGCAGCGCGAGCAGCCCGATCGCCCCGCAGACCCAGAAGGCCCACTGGAAGCCGCCGGTGAGCGCGACGTTCGTTGCGTCCCCGCCGGCCGTCAGTGTTTTCAGGTGCGTGGCCGCGACGGTGGAGGCGATCGCGACACCGATCGCACCACCGAGCTGCTGCGAGGTGTTGAGCAGACCCGAGGCGAGCCCGGCCTCCGGCTCGCCGACACCGGCGAGCCCGGCGATCGAGATCGGGATGAAGCTGAAGGCCGTCCCGGCACCGGCGATGAAGAACGGCCCGGCCAGCGAACGCCAGAAGTGTCCGTGCACCGGCACCTGCGTTGCCCACAGGACGCCGCCCGCGATCAGCGCCATCCCGAAGCCCATCACCGGACCGGGCGAGACGCGCGTAACAAGCATCTGCGAGAGACCCGCGAGCGCGACCGAGGTGAGCGAGGCGGCCAGCCACGCGACGCCCGCCTGCAGCGCCGAGTAGCCAAGCACCTGCTGCATGTACAGGGTGCCGACGAAGATGAAGCCGAAGAAGCTGCCGCCCAGCAGCAGCCCGACCGCGTTCGCCACCGCCACCGACCGCAGCCGGAAGATCCGCAGCGGCATCAGCGGCGACTCCACCCGCGTCTCGACCACGAGGAACGCGATCAGCAGCACGACCGAGCCTGCAAGCAAGGCAACGGTGCGAGCGGCCGCCCAGCCGACCTGCGGCGCGTTCGAGATCGCATACACGAGCAGCAGCAGCGCGCCCGTCACCGCGACCGCGCCCAACAGGTCGAAGCGACGCCGCACGCCGACGAGCCGGCTCTCGGGGACAATCCGCCGCGCGAGCAGCAGCGCGAGCGCCCCGATCGGCACGTTGAGGAAGAAGATGAACTGCCAGCCGACATAGCGCGTCAGCAGCCCACCGGTGATCAGCCCGACGGTGGCTCCGGCCGCGCCGATGCCGCCCCAGATACCGAGCGCCTTGTTGCGCTCGGCGCCTTCCGTGAACATGTTCATCACGATCGAGAGCGCCGCCGGCAGGACCACCGCCGCACCGAGGCCCTGTAGCCCGCGCATCGCGATCAGGAAGCCGTCGCTCGTCGCAAGACCCGCACCGAGCGAGGCGGCCGTGAACAGCGTCAGCCCCGCCATCATGATCCGGCGCCGCCCAAGCAGATCCGCCGCCCGCCCACCCAGAAGCAGGAAGCCGCCGAAGGTAAGACCGTAGGCGGTCACCACCCACTGCAGGTTCGACTCCGAGAAGTGCAGCTTGCGGCCAATCGTCGGGAGCGCCACGTTCACGATCGTCAGATCGACGATCGTCATGAAGAACGACACCGCCAGCACGGCGAAGGCGCGCCAGCGGTGAACCTCTGTGTTCGATGCCGTGTTCATCGCAACTCCTTTGGCTTCTGTCTCCGATTTCCGGCGCCAGATTCCGCCGTCTACAGGTGGTGATCCGACAAAGCCGCGAAATCCATCGCACACCCGACGCGTGCGAGAGACTCGAGGAACCGCGGGTCAGCCAGTCGCAAGGGCGACTATGGCAGCCGGCGAGTTGCTCTCGAGTCGCAACGCCGTCCAGCTATCACCATGGTCGCGGCTTTCCCAGAGCTGCCCATCCGCGAGGCCGGCGAACAGCCGACGATCGCTTGCCAGGAGGGCGTAAGGCATCGCCGGTAGCGGCTCGGGCAGCCCGCCCGTGAGCGGCTGCCAGGGCTCGCCCGCGCGTCGCCGGTAGATGCGTGCCTGTGGGTCGCCGCGGCCGTGGGCGGCGAACGGGCCGGTGCTCGCCGACACGTACCAGCAGTCGGGATCGTCGGGGTCAACCGTGACCGCCCAGGTGTAGTGCCGGTCGCGGCCCTCGTCCGCTGGGTGCCAGGTCTCGCCCGCGTCGGTGCTGAAGGCGGCGCCGCCACCGCCCGCCTCATACGCGCGGCCCGGTGTGTGTGGATGCCAGGCGAGCGAGTGCACGTCCGGTTGCGCGCCGGAACGGTGATCCTGCCAGGTCTGCCCGCCGTCGCTGGAGCGCATCAGGCCGCCGAGCTCGATCCCGACGAGAAGCAGGTTCGCGTCGTGTGGATTGGGCGCGATCCAGCGCACGTGTGAGGTCCAGGGCCGCGGTGGGAAGCTCCAATTCGGCCGCGAGGGCAGCTCGAGCAGCGCCTCCAACTCGCGCCAGCTCTCACCCCGGTCGTCGCTTCGGAACAGCCGGCTCGGCTCCGTGCCGGCATACACCGCCCCATCGGCAACGCTGACGGCAAGCGAGAACACGCCCGGCTCGGGCAACCTGCAGTCGACCCAGCTTCGGCCGCCGTCGACGCTCCGACGCACACCGCCCTCGCGCAACCCGGCGTAGACGGTGTCGGCGTCGGCCGGGTCGACGGCCAGGCACTGCGCACCGCTCCCCGATAGGGCCAGCTTCACCTTCCAAGCTTCGCCCGCCTCGTCGAGCCGGAAGATGCCGTCGCCGGTGGCAGCGTAAAGGCGTGCCATCGACACAGCGTACGAACTCGGCTGTCGGCTCCGCGTGAAAGCGATCGGCGCCCGGTCACACTGGGGGCTGCTCGCGTCGCATTGCTTCATGCCAGCTTCACGCTAGAGTCGAGCGTGCTGATGGGTCGCGACCAAGACGTCGGCTAGTGCAACCCCCGGTCGAGCCGACCCAGACGAAGCATCAGGGCACGACGCGCGTCAGGTCGTGGGCGGTGCGCTCAGAGGTCCGGCCGCGCGACGACGCGCTCGTCCAGCAGTTCGTCTTTGACTACGCGCGCTGCCCGAAGTTGCCTGGCGACGGTCCGGCGCGCTGGGCGCTGCTGCGCGCGCGCGTTGCGAACCTTGCCGCGCAGGCGCAGACGGGACGTCAGCCGTGGGGGTCGGAGACGGCGGAGGGTTGGCAGCGGCGCACGGCGGCGCAGGCGCTTCTCCGCATCGCGAGGGTGTCGAGCGCTGCGCGGCTGATCGTGCGGCAGGCGGTCGCGAAGACGTCGTCGCCGCGTTCGCGCGAGATAGCGGCGGGTCGTCGCGGCACTGCAACCGCGCTCGGCGGCGACAGCGGCGATCGCCCACGACGTCGATCCGATCTAGACGGTCTTCCGACGGCGAGCTGATCGTCTACTCGCTGAACGCGCTCCGATGCGACCCTCACCTGCACGACGAAAGGATTGGCATGAGCGAAACGAGACCTCCGCTGCCCCCCTTCACGGCCGTAACTGCGGCGGAGAAGGTCCAAGCCGCGGAAGACGCCTGGAACACACGCGAACCCGAACGGGTCGCCCGCGCGTACACGGTCGATTCCGTCTGGCGCAATCGCGACCGCTTCATTGCAGGGCGAGACGAGATCGTCGCGTTCCTCACCGAGAAGTGGGAGCGCGAGCTCGACTACGCCCTCCGCAAGAACCTCTGGTGCTTCGACGACAACCGCATCGCCGTGCGCTTTCAGTATGAAAGCCACGACCGCGACGGCCAGTGGTGGCGCAGCTACGGGAACGAGCTCTGGGAGTTCGACGAGCACGGATTGATGCGGCGACGCGAGGCGAGCATCAACGACCTCAAGATCGATGAGGCCGAGCGGCGTATCTTCGGCCCGCGACCGGGCGACGAGCGGGGGCAGGAATCTCCGCTGCGCTGAAGGCCGCGCGCTCGACCGTGCTCGATCCTCAGTCGCCGAAATCCGCGGCAGTTGCACCACATGCTGACGCGAGTCGAGAGATCAGAAGGTAGTCGTGGCAGCCGATCGCAAGCTCGTCGTGACCGAGAACATGACGGTCGATGGGGTGATCGACGCAGCCGAGGGCTGGTTCTCGCCGGCCGATGACGACGACGGCGTCGATTCGTCCGATCTCGTAACAACCCTCCGCGAGCACATGAAGGCGCAGGACGCCCTCTTGCTCGGGCGGGTGACGTTCGAGTTGTTTCGCGAGTACTGGCCGAAACAGACGGAGGATACGACCGGCATCGCGGAGCACCTGAACAAGGTCCAGAAGTACGTGCTCTCGTCGACGCTCGAAGATCCGCAGTGGGAGAACAGCGTGGTCGTTGCCGGAGATCTCGTTGGGGAGGCGCGAGCGCTCAAGGGCGAGCCCGGCGGCGAGATCGGCGTCACGGGAAGCATCAGCGTCGTCTGGGAGCTGATCGGCGCCGGACTCGTGGACGAGTATCGCCTCTTCGTCTACCCGACGATCCTCGGACACGGCCGACGACTGTTCGAAAGCGATGAGGCACGCCCGAACCTGGAGCTCGTCGACACGAAGCCCTTCCGTTCCGGCGTCGTACTGCTGACCTACTACGCCGCCTGAGCGGGCGCCGAGGCGCGCGGCGGCGCCGCGTCATGAGCCGGTCCTTCGGTCGAGATACTGCAGGAGCTCGTGGGCTGCAAGCTCGATCTCCTTGTGCCGCCACTCCGCCGCCCGGTAGTGGCAGGCGATCAGCCCCATCCGGTGCAGACGGCGGAAGTCGCCGTAGACAAACGCGTGGCGCGCCTTCGTCTCCTCGGCAGCGCCCTCGGTCAGGCCGAGATGCCAGGCGGCGTACTCCTCCCACGAGTGCGTCTTCAGGAACGCATTCTGGTCCCGTGCGCGCGGCTGCACGTCCTGCCAACGCGAGCGGAGCACATACTGGCGCGCGTCGATCAGCCGCTTCGCGTGCCTAACCGCGTCGTCGTTCAGCGTGTAGGCGGGCACGCGCGCATTCTCGCCGACCCGCGCTCAGAGACGGGCAAGGGCAAGCCGTTTAACGATGTGGGACCCGCGCCGGCGATAGTCCCTTCAGCGCAGAGGTGTCTCGACCGCCGAGAAAGGAGCCGCAACGAATGAAGATCCGCACCCGGATATGCGTGAGCCTCGACGGCTACGTCACGACGCCGGATGGACTGCCGGCACAACTTGGCGATCCGGCCTGGAGCCCGGAGGCATTCGGCTTCCGGGAGTTTCAGGCGTCATGCGACGCCGTTCTGATGGGCCGCACGACGTTCGAGCCCGCACTCGCGGCGGAAGCCTGGCCGTGGGACGACCTCGACGTCTTCGTGCTCGGCTCGCGCCGGCCTGCGAACACTCCCGACCACGTCGTCGTGGAGAGCGACCCGGCGCGTTTGCTCGAGAAGATGCGGGGAGCGAACCGCGGGGGCGACGTGCATCTGGTCGGCGGCCCGCGCACGATCGAGACGTTCCGGCAACTCCGAGCGCTCGATCTGCTCGGCGTGATCGTTCTGCCGGTGCTGATCGGCGACGGCATGCAGCTGACGCCGTCGCTCGGCCTCGACACCCGTCTGACCCTGGAGAGCGAGCGCAGCCTTCCGACCGGCGCCGTCGAGATCATCTACGCGTGCGCGTGAACGGCTCCGGGCGGAACCCGTCGATCGTGACCGGGAGCAGCCGGAAACCGCGCACGCCGTCCGCGGCGAGGTGCAGCTGCAGGATCGCGGTTCGCGCGGACGCGCCCACCGATGGGAAGACGAAGTTGCCAAGCGTCCAGGCGACGACGCTGCGCCGCTCGGGCCTGCTGACGCGCCCGAGCACGTGCGGGTGTGCGCCGAGGACTACACGAGCGCCCGCGTTCAGGCACGCCGCCGCGAGCTGTTGCTGGCGGACGCCCGGCTGCGCTTCCTTCTCGACGCCCCAGTGCATGAAGCAGACGACGACTGCGCCTCGCCGCCGGGCGGCCCGAACGTCCGCCGTGATCGACGATGCATCGGCCTTCGCCGTCCCCGGCGTGCTCGCGGTCGCGTTGAACCCCGCCGGGTTGACGTCGGAGTAACCCAGGAACGCGATCTTCAGCCCGCCCGCTTCGACGACGGCCGGACGCCGCGCAGCAGCGACGTCCACACCGGCGCCGAACGGCTCGATGCCCGCAGCGTGGACGTGACGCACCGTGTCGAGCAACGCCTCTGCGCCGAAGTCGCCGGAATGGTTGTTCGCGAGCGTCAGCGCGTCGAACCCGGCAAGCTCGGCCATCGGTCTGAGCGCCTGCGGCGGTCCCCGGAACGTGTACTCCTTCACCTGCGCCGTGCCGCGGGCGCTCACGGACGTCTCGAGATTGCCGACGGTCACGTCGGCACTGCGCAGGAGCCCGGCCACACGCAGCCATGGGTAGGCGGCGCCGTGACTCGCGAGGGCCGGCCCGACCTGCTCGGCGAACGTGATGTCGCCGACCGCGTCGAGCACGACCGCCCGGACGGTGAGGACGCCCGCCGGCGCGCGCGCCGCGCCGGCAACCACACGGAGTCCGTAGCGTCCCGGGTTCGGTGCCCGGAACGTGACTCGGAACCGGCCGAGCCGGCCGAAACGCGTCCAGGCCAGCGGCCGTCCGTCGGTGGTCTCGAGCCGGACCCGCTGAAAGGAGCCGGCGAACCCTGCGACGGTCCCCTGCCCCCCGGGTGCCAGCCAGTCGAGAAGACGAGAGTCGACACGTGGAACGTGAACGGGTGTCGCGGTCCTCGGCGCGGGCGCCGCTGGACCGCGCGCGGCCGACGCGAGCACGAGCAGCGACACCGCGGCCGCGACCCTGAGCCCTGACGAAGCCGCCGCGTGCACGAAGACAGCATTCGTTGCCGTTCGTTTCGCCCCTTTCCCGGCGACGGGCGCAGCCGGTTACCGTCACGTGCATCGACGCAAGGAGGAGACCGTGATCGCGCGCATCTGGCGGGGTGTCGTCAGGGCCGAGGAAACCGGCGAGTACGTGGACTACGTGCGGGAGACGGGAATCGAGCACTACCGCTCGACGACCGGGAACCTCGGCGCCTGGATCCTTCACCGCCCGATCGGCGACCGAACCGAGATTCTCACGTTCTCCTTGTGGGAGGACATAGATGCCGTGCGCGCGTTCGCGGGCGACGACCCCTCACACGCGGTCTACTACCCCGAGGACGACCGCTTCCTGGTCGAGCGGAGCGACACCGTCGATCACTACGACGTCGACTGACCGCCCACCGTCCTTCAGATCGCGATCCTTCGCGAGCGCGTCGTCACCGGCGGCGTCACGGCGTACCAGTCGTCGACGTGCGAAGCACCCGTTCGGCGTCGTCGCGGCGAAGCACGCCGACGAGGACGCCATCGGAACGGGTGACGGCCAAAGTTGTCAGGTTCTGCTTGTGCATCCGCTCGAGCGCCGCGTCGAGCTCTTGGCTCGGCCGAACGGTGCTCGGCCCGAGCGTCATCGCCTCGTCGACCGCGACGTCGTCGCCCGCGGCGAGCGCCGCACGGCCCAGTCTGCCCAGTACGACGCCCTGCTCGTTGGTGACGAAGCAGGTGTCCCAGCCGGCTGCGTGAACGCGTTCGCACATGTCGGGCATGCGGTCGGCGGGCCGGCAGGCGGGAACGTCGGTCCGGACGTGCGCGCCGACGCGGGTGCTGCTGGGGCGACGGCCCTCGAGCGGCAGGCCGAAGGAGCCCCAGTCCGCCTTGCCGTTGACGTAGTCGTAGACGCGGCCGAAGCCGATGCTTTCGAGCCGCCACGCGGCTCGCGGGCTCACGTCTCATTGGGTGTCGTAGCAGTAGACGATCACCGGCCGGTTGCGGTCGAGCGGTTGGGTTGTCTCGCGGTCGAGGGTCTTCAAGGGAACGTTGGTCGCGCCGGGTAGGTGTTCGTCGTCGTACTCGTCGGGCGGGAGCACCTCGACGAGTTGGGCATGTTCCTCGCGCACGAGGCGTTGGAGCTCGTCGCGGTCGATCGGGGTCGGCATCTCATGGCTCCTTCGTCAGGTCGGCGAAGACGATGCGGCCCCTGCCTCCCGGAGGAGCGCGTCTCGCACCCATCGCTCGTCGGGCTGGCCGCTGAGGCCGGACTCGGTGCGGAAGATGCGGCAGGAGAGCGCGTAGTCGTCGCGCTCCTCGGTCTGCGGGTCGACGTCGACGCCGCCGACGCGGATCGTCGGCGAGCCCAGACAGCGCAGTCGCTGCGCGGCCTGCTGGTCGGGCACTTTCACCAAGCGCACGTTCGGCGCGATCCCGAGCTCGCGGCTGATGCGCTCGACGAGCGCGATCGCGGGATGGTGGTTCGGGCAACCGTCGAAGTAGAGGATCTCCACCAACGGACCGCCGCCGGCCGCCGGCGCCGCCCCCGGTAACCGATCGCTCGCGGTCGAGGCGCAGCAATCGCCGTTGCTCATCGACGACCCCGCGCGGCGAGCAGAACGACTTCCCTCATTGCTCGTCGATCCGGCAGCAGGCCGCGACATGCTCGGCGTTGTCGTCGAGCAGCGCGTGCCCGAGCTCGAGCATCTTCACGACACGCTCGTCCGCGATCCGGTTGTAAACGGTGCGGTGCTCGCGCCGTGCCGCGATGAAGCCGCACCAGCGAAGACAAGCGAGGTGGTTCGAGACCTTCGGCTGCGGCTGGCGGAGCCGCTCGACGAGCTCGCCGACCGACAGCTCATCCTCGTCGCGCAGCAGCTCGAGGATGCGCACTCGGGTCGGGTCGCCGAGCCCGCGAAAGTACTTGGCGACGAGGTCGCTGCGCGCCGGCGCTTCGGGAAGACGGAAGGGGGCTTCGAGGACGGACACGGACATCTCCTTCTGACGTATCTCCGGATACTGATATCAGAACAGATTGACTTGCCTCCAGGTCCACGGTCGATTTCTTCGGCTATATTGCGCCTGCGCTTCGTCCAGCCGTCAGACAAGCCAGGGGGGTCTACTCAGATGTTTCGTCGTATCAGCCGCGGGCGCCGCAGGTTTGCGAGCGCCATGCTCGTACTCGCCTTCGTCGCCGCGATCTTCCTCTCCGGGGCCGCGACCTCCGAGAACGGCCGCGCCGCCTCGAGCCTCGCGAGCCTGACCGTCCAGTCCACCGGCAGGAACGCCTGCTCGCCGACGAGCCTCACCGCGGCGCCCGGCGCGGTCACGATCACGTTCAGCAACGCGAACGACGAGCGCCAGCAGTTCGGGATCGTCGGGCACGGCACGGCCGGCCAAGACGGCGTGCGCCGCGGAGAGAGCGCCACGCTCTCGGCCGACCTCCCCGCCGGGTCGTACACGTTCTGGTGCGGGGACGACCGCGACAAGGCAATGCGCGGCACCCTCACCATCGGCCAGGGCGGCAGCAGCGGCGGGGGCACGGGCGGGACGACGACGGGGCCGGCGGGCCCGGGCACCCCGGCGCCACCGTCGAATGTCAGCGTGACGATGCAGGACAACAGCTTCAGCCCGTCGACGATCCACGCCGCAGCGGGACAGGTCACCGTCACGATCACGAACTCGGGCCATTCCGCCCACACGTTCACGATCGGGAGCCTCGTCAACCAGGTCGTGGCGCCGGGGCAGACGAAGACGGTGACGTTCACGGCGGCCGCCGGGACATACCGTTTCTTCTGCGTGTATCACGGCTCGATGGTCGGGTCGCTGATCCTCGAGGCCGCTGCCGGAACGCCGGCGGGGTCGCCGACGACGCCGCCGGCGACCACGACGAGCGGGAC
>JABFWJ010000315.1 GCA_013362295.1 Thermoleophilia bacterium | reverse complement strand
GCGCGGGGCGAGCGGATCATGGGCTTCGGCCACCGCGTGTACCGCGCCTACGACCCACGCGCGACCGTGCTCAAGCGCACCGCGATGGAGCTCGGCTCGCCACGCGTCGAGGTCGCCGCTGCGCTCGAGGAGGCGGCGCTGAAGGTGCTGCGCGAGAAATCCCCCGACCGTCAGCTCGAGACGAACGTCGAGTACTGGGCGGCTGTGGTGCTCGACATCGCCGACATCCCGCCCGATCTCACGCCGGCGATGTTCGGGTGCGCGCGCGTGGCGGGTTGGTCGGCGCACATCCTCGAGCAGAAGCGCACCGGCCGCCTGATCCGCCCCGGCGCGCGCTACGTCGGGCCGCCGCCGCGTCCCGTCTCCGACGTCGCGAAGTGACCCAGCCTGCGACCGCGAAGAAGTCGGTCCAGCTCTCGGGCGTCGTCGTCGCGGAGTCCGCCGTCTCGTCGATCGATCCCGACGCCGGGATCCTCATGTACCGCGGCTACGACATCGCCGAGCTTGCCGAGCACGCGACCTACGAGGACACCGCATACCTCCTCTTGCACGGCGAGCTGCCGACCGACGAGGAGCGCGGGGCGTTCGCGGCCGCGCTCGCCGACCGTGAGCTCCCGGCTGCGGCGGCGGAGCTGATCGACCGCTCGGCCGGCTCGGCAGCGCCGATGGACATGCTGCGTACCGTCGCCTCGACGCTGTCCTTTGGCGCCGAGGGACAAGGCGCGACGGACCGCGACGCGGGCGTTGCCGCCGCGCAGTGCCTGATCGCGCGGTTGCCGACGGCGATCGCCCGGCACCATCGCCGGCGCCTGGGGCTCGAACCGATCGCGCCCGATCGCGACCTCGGCTACGCGGAGAACTTCCTGGCGATGCTCTCGGGCTCGCCGGCTTCGGAGCGCGCGGCACGCATCTTCGACATCGCGATGATCCTGCACGCCGAGCACGAGATGAACGCGTCCACGTTCACCGCGCGCGTCGTCGCGGGCACCGGCGCAGACCTCACGTCCGCGGTCGTCGCCGCGATCGCTGCGCTCAGCGGACCGCTGCACGGCGGCGCGAACGCGGCCGCGATGGAGCTGTTCGAGCGCTGGGGCTCCGCGGAGGCGACCGGCGACGAGGTACGCGCGATGCTCGCCCGCAAGGAGAAGCTGTACGGGTTCGGTCATCCCCTGTACCGCGCCTACGACCCGCGCGCGACGATCCTGAAGCGCTTCTCCGAGGAGCTGTCCGCGGACGGCGGCGAGCCGAACTGGTTCGCGATCACGGACGCCGCGGAACGGACGGTGTTCCAGGAGAAGGGCCTGTTCCCGAACGTCGACCTCTACTCGGCCTCCGTCTATCGGTACCTCGGCGTCCCGACCGACCTCTTCACGCCGGTGTTCGCAGCGAGCAGGACCGCGGGGTGGGCTGCGCACGTCCTCGAGCAGCACTCCGACAACAAGATCATCCGCCCGTCCGCCACGTACGTCGGCGAGCCGCGCCGCTCGTACCCGCAATGACGACGCTCGCGGACGCGGCGGCCCAGGCTGACGCGCTCGCCGAGGAGGGCAGCGAGCGCGAGCTCTCGCAGTTGCGCGCGCAGTGGGACGACGAGCTAGAGGCTCAGGCCCGCACCGCCGACTTCCGCGAGCGGGCCGTCGCCTACCGGGCGATCGGCCAGTTCAGGTTCCGCACGAAGAAGGAGCTCCTTCGGCGCGGGCTGGAGGACGACAGCCCTGCCGTCCGCGGTTCGGCGCTGCTCGCGCTCGAGAAGCTGTCGCGGGACCACCCGGGCGACGTGAACGAGGTTCGGCCGCTGTTGCACGAGCTGGTCACGCATGACGGGAACGAGGCGGTGCGCCGGCTCGCGGTCCTGGCGCTGAAGAACGGCTCGTCCCGCGCGGACACGATCCAGATCCTGGCGTCGCTGGGCGAGAGCGACGAGCAGCCACGCGAGCTGCGTGACGCCGCCGCCAAGGTCGCACAGCTGCTGCGGCGCAAGGGCAACACCCGCTAGAGGCTTGATGTGGAACTGCGTGCCCGTGGGGATGGCTCAGACCAAGCAGCTCGTCCGGGGCGGGCGCAGGGCATAGCTGGGTCTACGTTCAAGCCCGAGCCGGGCGAGATGCGCCGCGTCTGAGCCACCAGCCACGGGTACGCGTGCGTTTCACATCAAGCCTCTAGCCCGGCCCGGCGTTCCAGCCGCATCGAGGAGCGTGCCCTCTGGGGCGTGTCAGCGAACGCAGCTGCAGCCGTCGTGACGGCCGCACGAGGGGCAGGTGGGCCGCCGGCGCCTGAACTCAAGTGCGTTCTTCGCCAGTCCCGCCTTCATCATCAGCCACGCCGCGCCCGAGGCGAGGGCCAGCAGGAGTTCGACGTGTGGATCGAGTTGCAAGGTTTTCCTCCGGTTTTCTTCTACGAGCGTGTGGATGCGCTCTGAAATACAACTCACGACGGCGCTTGTCGGTTACGTGGGTATAGAGCTCGGTGGTGGAGAGATCGGCATGTCCGAGCATTTCTTGAACGGATCTCAGGTCCGCCCCTCCCTCGAGCAGGTGAGTGGCGAACGAGTGGCGGAGCAGGTGGGGGTGGATCCGGTGGGGATCCAGGCCCGCCTTCTCGGCGAGCCTCCGGAGGATGAGGAAGGCCCCGGCACGGGTCAGCGGGCCGCCGCGCGCGTTCAGGAACAGCTCCGGCCGATGCCGGGCATCCAGGAACGGCCGCCCGCGTGCGAGGTACCGCCGAAGTGACTCGGCGGCCTGCCGCCCGATCGGCACGACGCGCTCCTTGCCGCCCTTGCCGATCACGCGGACGAGGCGACCCTCGAGGTCGAGGCCGGCCTTCTCGAGGCCGATCGCCTCGGAGACCCGCAGCCCGGCGCCGTACAGCAGCTCGACGAGCGCCTGGTCGCGGAGTGAGCGCGGCTGGGTGCCGCCGGCCGCCTCGATCAGGCGCTC
Source organism: Thermoleophilia bacterium (assembly GCA_013362295.1). Classification (GTDB taxonomy): domain Bacteria; phylum Actinomycetota; class Thermoleophilia; order Gaiellales; family Gaiellaceae; genus PALSA-600. The sequence goes on along the minus strand of JABFWJ010000315.1, from coordinate 354 downwards.
GGCCTCGCCCGGCGAGAGCGTCTTCGGCAGAGGCTTCGCGCGGCGAGGGAGGTGGACGCCGGCCGCGGGGTTGTCCTCGCGCGCTACCAGCAGCTGCTGATGGCGGTAGAAGCTGCGCGCGGCGGCCGTGCGGCGCGCGATCGTCGCGCCGGACAGCCCGTCGGCGCGCAGCTGCGCGGTGTAGGTCTCGAGCTCCTCGAGGGTCGCCTGCGCGAGCGGCTTGCCGAGGTATGTGCCGAGCGCGGCGAGGTCGCGGCGGTAGGCCTCGACCGTCTTCGGCGCCCGCCGCGCGGCGAGCAGCGCGAGGAAGCCTTCGACGTCCGCGTCCCGGTCGCTCATGAGCGGGGGTGGGCA
>JABFWJ010000208.1 GCA_013362295.1 Thermoleophilia bacterium | reverse complement strand
GCCGGCCGCGACCCCGACCATCGCCTGCTCGGCGATGCCGACGTTGACGAGCCGCGCCGGGAACCGCTTCTGGAAGCCGCCGAGCTTGCTCGAGCCGACCGAGTCGTTGCAGACGACGACCACCCGCTCGTCCTCCTCGGCCAGCGCCTCGACGGTGGCCGCGAACGCGTCGCGGCAATCGTAGAGCGCCTGCTGCGCGGGAGCGACGGTCACACGAGCTCCTCGAGCGCGGCGCGCACCTCGTCGGCGGACGGGACTTTATGGTGCCACTCGACGCGGTCGCGCATGAACGAGACCGCGTTGCCCTTGTGCGTATGCGCGATCACGAAGCTGGGCCGCCCCGTTTCGACGGGCAATGCCTCGAACAGGTCGAGCAGTGCGCGGTGGTCGTGGCCGTCCACTTCAGCGACCGCCCAGCCGAAAGCGCGGGCCTTGTCGGCGAGCGGCTCGAGCCGGCTCGTCTCCTCGGTCGGCGCACCCTGCTGCAGCCCGTTGCGATCGACGATCGCCGTCAGCCGGTCGAGACCACGGTGGCCGCCGGCCATCAGCGCCTCCCAGTTCGATCCCTCCTGCAGCTCGCCGTCGCCGACGAGGCAGAAGGTGCGCCGGTCGCTCCCGTCCATTCGCGCGGCGATCGCCATCCCGACCGCGATCGGAAGCCCGTGCCCGAGCGGGCCCGTGTTCGCCTCGACGCCGGGTACCTTCTTGCGGTCCGGGTGGCCGTTCAGGGGCGAAAGCGGTTGCATGTAGTCGTCGAGCAGGGCCGCGTCGAAGAAGCCGCACGCGGCGAGCGTCGTGTAGAGCACGCCGGAGCTGTGGCCCTTGCTCATCACGAATCGGTCGCGCCCCGGCAGGTCCGGGTTCGCCGGATCAACGTCGAGCACGGCGAGGTAGAGCGTGGCGACGATGTCGGCCGCCGAGAGGTCGCCGCCGACGTGACCGAGGCCGGCGCGCTCGATCAGCCGCAGGTTACGGCGGCGGATCAGCCGCGCGCCCTCGGCGAGCAGGCGCAGCTGCTCGTCACGCGGGAGCGAGCGGTCGATCCGCTGAGGGAGCTCTGTCATTCGGCCGCTGCGAACTCCCCGAGCAGCAGGTCGTACGCGAGCCGCTGCGCACCGAGCGCGTCCTGCCGCTCGCGCGCCGCGTCGAGCTCGTCGAGATCGAGGCGATCGAGAAGCCGGAGCAACGCGCGCAGCATCCGTATGCTCGCTCGAGCCGCCTCGACCGGGTCCTCGCGGAACGGAAACTGGTCGAGCTTCCACGGCTTGTCCCAACCGGCACGCTTGAGCGTCAACAGGAATTCGAGCGTCTCGAGCAGATGAACGGAGCCGACGGCGAGGTCGTCGTCCCACCCACGGAAGTTGTCGTTGAGGTCGACGTCGATCAGCCGACGACGCGCCAGGCACAGCTCGGCGGCTGCCGCGGGCGACTCGCCCCCGTAGAGCGAATGGCCGAAGTCGAGCAGGACGCCGACGTTGTCGAGGCCGATGTCCTCGATCGCGAGCAGGGTGCTCGCGGCGTCGGAGAAGAACATGTGCGTGCGCGGCTCCTTCGGCTTGTACTCGATCGCGAACGGGAGATCGGGGTGCGGCCCGGCAATCTGCTGCATCGCATCGACCGAGAGCTCCCAGAGCCGGCGCGGGTCGGCCTGGAGCGGGTAGTCGAACCCGTCCTGTCCGGGCCAGATCTTCATGTAGTCGGCGCCGAGCTCGTAGGCCACCTCGGTGGCGCGCGCAATGAGATCGATCGCCTGCTTGCGGACAGTCGCGTCCGGGTTCGTGAACGCCCCCGCACGAAAGGTCTGCGTATAGATCTCGGGCGTAATCGCAAGCGTGCGCATGCCGGTCTCCTCGAGCAGGGCGCGAACGTCCGCAACCGAGGGCTCGCCCGGTCCCCAGAACGGGTAGTTCAGGTCGAGCGCCTCGATCCCGCCCACCGAGGCCGCAGTCCTGATCGCGTCCGTGATCGATACCTCCGGGCCGTAGCCGTCGGCCGCGTACCGGTCGACGAACCGACCGAACATCCAGACGCCTGCCGAGAACCGGTTGAATGAATATTCAGTCATGCGAATCGAGTCACCTTAACAACAGCAGGGAATGCAGTGCAAGTGCCGACCGTGTGGGGATTGATCCACGAGGGACTCGCCAGAAGAAGCCCACTCAGCGCGCAGAGGGATCACCGTCGGTTCCCGCCGCCGGCGAGCGCCGGGCTGGGAATCGGGTCGCGTCGCTCGGAGCTCGACGTAGACCTAGCTCGGTTTACCGGTCATGGCCCACACAGCAACGACATAGGCGACTATGAGGATGAGGGCGATGATCATCGTCACCTTGAGCAGACCGGCATTTCCTTTGCCCTTGCGCAACCGATAGACACCCACCCCGCCGACCGCGAGGGCCAGCAAGAAGAGCAGCCCGCCCCAGTCGGCGACAAGGAATCCAATGTGAAGCCAGGTCGGCTCCTTGAATTGATCCGGGAGCTTGTTCCAGTTCTGCAGTCTGTAGAGCCATTCGCCGGCGAGCCGAAGCAGGATCAGGCCGGGAAGGCCGACAAGCAGGAGGGAGTAGTACCCGAGTCGTAGCAACCGAGCTTCGCCGCGTGCGAGCACGAGAAAGCTCGCGCTCGCCAGCAAGGCGCCGAAGACGACCGTCGCGCCGACGAGATGCAGGAGAAGCGCGAAACTCTGGTTGTCGGGACGGATGGCGGCGAGCATCTCAGGCACCCGGCTTCCAGATCATGTCGACGACGATCAGGACGATCGCTACCGACGCGATGGCACGGAGCAAGAGCCCGGTCGAACTTCGGTTCAACGCGGTGAGCTCCGCGTTCGCCTCGGTCCCACCTGCAATGAGCAGCGCTCTCGCTTTCCGGACAGGCTTCTCGTACTCGACGAACGAGCGCAGCAACAGAGCTGTGGCGATGGCCCAGAGAACGATCGCCGCAATCACCCAGCCGTCCCAGGGGTGGAATTCGATGCGCAAAATCGCAAGCCAGATCCCGAAAGCGATCGCAACCACGAGTCCGACGCAGGTCGCGACGGTCCCGACCATCGAAACTCGGTGGAGGCTGAGCGTCGCACCCGGGGTGTCAGCCGCCCGCAGACCCACTACGACGATCCAGGACATGACGAGCGCGCCTACGAGCGTCGCGGCACCTAGTAGATGAATCGAGAAAATCCAATCCTCGAAGCTCACGACGCACCTCCTTCGTCGGCGCGAATCGAACGATCCGCGCTGTTCACGAGCCTCTCTTGAATGCGACGCTCCTGCCATAGGGTCACGCCCCCATTTGGGCGACAC
>JABFWJ010000334.1 GCA_013362295.1 Thermoleophilia bacterium | reverse complement strand
CGGATCTCGCGAGCTGCGCCGATGAACTCGCGGAATCCCTTCGACGGGTAGATGAACCCGAAGAACGAGATGACGCTCTGCGCGGCGTCGATCCCGAGATGCTCCTTCGCGTCAGCCGTCGTCGCCGGCCCGAAGCGCTCTAGATCCACGGCGTTGGGGACGATCGTTGCACCGACGTCGAAACTTGCGGCGACGTCTTCGTTGATCGCGATCGCGTCCGATGCGAGCCGGCGAATGACAGCGCGGACGAGACGAGATCTCAGGTCGGCCCCCTCACCCGGGAGCGCCGACCTCAGGTGCCAGACGATCGGGACGTTGTGCCGCCGCGCGACGAAAGCCGCTGCGACGAGCGGGGAGTCGTTCAGGTGGACGATGTCGAACCGCTGCGCGCGCAGCGTTCGCGACAGGGCTGTCAGGTGCATTGGGAGCAGCGCCAGCTCACGGAGGAAGAGGAGCCAGCGTCGACCGCGATAGACGCTTGCCCAGATGTGCGTGAACGTTGAAACGGGCCCCGTATGAACGGCGGCACCGGCACTGCGGAAGAGGTCAGCAGCGGGTCCGCGAGGGGAGTAGACGTGTGGCTCGTAGCGCTCCCGGTCGAGTGACCGGATCAGGTACGAGAGGCTCGTCGGCGCGCCGCCCAGCTCGCTGCGGTGGTGCACGAACAGGATGCGCAGCGGCCGCCGCCGGCTGTCGCTTGCGCCGCCTCCCATGCCTCAAGCCTACTTTCGGGACCCTCGCGCTGTATGTCGTTGCTCGGCTTCCGTATCCTGCGGCCGTGATCGCGCCTTTCAAGCGACTGGCCGCCGCCGGGTCGAAGCTGTCCGAGCAGGCGCTCCCCGTCCTCCTGTGCGCGACAGTCTTCGCATTCGCCATGGGCTCGAGCTCGGTTCACGCCGCCGTGCGCATCGGGAGCCCGCTGCGCTGGTTGATGCTGTTCGCGCTCGTCGTCTGCGCCGTCCTCTACGGGCTGCCTTGGGTCTCGGCGATCCCGCGCCGGTTCGCGGTCACGATCGCCGCCCTGGGAGGCGTCGGCTTGCTCTCGACGTCATGGTCCGTCACGCCGAGGCTCACCGCCGAACGGACGTTCTCATTCCTGCTCCTCGTCGTCGCCGTGCTCTGCATCGCGGCAGGCGCCGCCGCCGAGCGGGAGAGAATCGAACGCGTCTTTCTCAGCGTTCTCGCCGCCGCCGACCTGATCGCCGTCGCCGGGCTCCTGGTCCTCGCAGTCGACTCGGACACGGCGATCCAGCCGGCAGCGGTGACGATGCCGGCCCGCCTCCGCGGCTTCGGCCAGAACCCGAACACCGCGGCGATGCTGTTCGGACTCGCCTTGCCCGTCGCCGAGTGGCTGGCCTTCTCCGGCCGGACCAGCCGCTGGCGGAAGGGGGGCTGGGCCTCGTGCGTGCTGTTGTTCGGCTCGATCGTCGCGTCCGGATCCCGCGGGGCGCTGCTCGCAGCCGCCGCCGGCACGGTTCTCTTGATCGTCTTCTCGGTCCAGGGGCTCCGCCGGATGGTGCCCGCCGTCGCCGTCGCGGTCGCGGTTTTCGGCTCGGCGTTCCATTACGGCGACGTACGCCCGTCCCTCGCGCCAAAGGCCTCGGCGATCGCGAGCGGAGCGTTTGCGCCTTCGACGCGCGTCGCGGAGGTGAAGCCGATCGCGTCTCCGACGCGGCCGAAGCCGGCGAAGCCGACGGGCCAGCCGAAGCCGACGGGCCAGCCGAAGCCGACCAAGCCCCCTGGCCCGAGCAAGGGCGGCGGAGGCCGTACGACGCCAGGCGCGAGCAAGCCGTCGGGCCCGTTGGTGCCCGCTCCTGTGACGCCGCCTCCCTCGCGGCTCAAGGTCGGCCTCAAGAAGGGCCTCACGGATGCCGACATCCCGGTCCCTTACGTTCCGCGCGAGGACGAGATCGGCTACCCGACGCTCTACGAGTACAAGCCGATCCTCGCGTACGGCAGCGGCCGCGTGTACGCATGGCTGACGGCGATCCGCCAGGGACTCCAGGTCCCTGTGCTGGGTTACGGCTTCGGGACCGAGAACAAGGTCTTCGTCGACCGCTTCTACTTCTTCCAGGGCGAGTTCACCGAGAACTCGTTCGTCGGGATGTTCCTCCAGCTCGGAATCGTCGGCGTGCTGCTCCTTCTGCTTCCGTTCGTGCTGGTCGCGCTCGTGACGATCAGGCTGCTGCGTCGTCCGTACGGCTCCGACCGCGCCCTGACCGCCGTCGCGGCTGCGATCGTTGCGGGCGGATTCGTCGTCGCGTTCTTCCAGTCGTATCTCTATTCGGTCGGGAACATCGGGACGCTCTCGTTCTGGCTCGCAGCGGCGCTCGCGATCGCGCTCTTCCCGCGCGCCGTCCCCGAGAGGCGCTCGTGACACGCAAACCGCGTCTGCTTGTCTTCAACCAGTACTACTGGCCCGGGATCGAGGCGACGGCACGGCTGCTCGCGGATCTCTGTGAAGGACTCTCTGCAGACTACGACGTCACGGTCGTGACCGGGCTGCTGCGCGAGATCGACGCGCCGCCCGGCACGACCCAGCACAACGGCGTGCGCATCGTGCGTGTTCGCTCTTCGGCGTTCGATCGTCGGCGGCTGCTCTTCCGCGGCCTCAACTACTTCTCCTATCTCGTGCAGTCGCTGCGAGTCGGCTTCGCGCAAAAGAGACCGGACGTCATCTTGTGCATGACCGATCCGCCGGTGATCGGCAATGTCGGATCGGTCGTTGCGCGCCGGTTCAGAGTGCCGCTCGTCGTCGTCAGCCAGGACGTGTTCCCCGAGGTCGCCCTCGAGCTCGGCCGGCTCGAGAATCCCGTCGCGCTTAAGTTGTTGGGCGCCGCTGTCAGCGCGTACCTGAAGCGTGCCGATCGTGTCGTCGCTATCGGCGACACGATGGCGAAACGTCTGCAGCAGAAGGGTGCCAGTCCGCGGCGTTTGCGAGTGATCCCGAACTGGGTCGACGTGGGAGCGCTGACACCGGTCGAGCGCGACAACGACTGGGCCCGCGCTCACGGCCTCAGGAACAGGTTCGTGATCATGCACTCGGGCAACGTTGGGCACGCGCAGAACCTCGACTTGCTCGTGCGGTCAGCGACGTTCCTTCGCGACCTCGAGGACCTCGTCGTCGTGATCATCGGCAGCGGCGCACGCGCACACGAGATCCACGCGCTTGCCGACGTGCTCGACGTCGAACGCGTCCGTTTCCTGCCCTACCAGCCTCGCGACGTGCTCGCATCAGCTTTGTCGACCGGCGACGTTCACTTCGTCGGCCTCGCGGCGGGGCTGGCCGGCTACGTCGTGCCGAGC
>JABFWJ010000319.1 GCA_013362295.1 Thermoleophilia bacterium | reverse complement strand
CGCCGAGAGCTGGCGCTGCTCTTCCTCGAGGCGGCCGGCGAGGTGACCGCCGCCGACCTCCGCCCGCTCGGTTGGCGTCGCCAGGAAGCGGCGGCCGTGCTCGACGAGGTCGCCGACGGACGTGACGAGGAGGGCTTCCGCATCTGGGCCCGGCGGTAGGCTGGCCTTCATGACGATCGCCGAGCTCGCGGAGGATCGCGTCGTCGAAGGCGTGTACGCCGTCAGGACGAAACGAAAGCTCCGCACGAGGAACGGCGCGTCGTATCTCGCACTCGAGCTGGTCGACCCGACGGGCCGGATCGAGGCGCGCGTCTGGAAGGACGTGGAGCTGCTCGACGGACGGTTCGGCGAAGGCGACGCGGTGCGCGTGCTCGGGCGCGTGGAGAAGTTTCGCGACCGGCTGCAGCTCGACGTGCGCTCGCTCGAGACGGCGGACGTCGATCCGCAGTCGCTGACGCCGGCGATCCGCCGTGACCCGGACGAGCTCGCGGGCTTCCTCGACTTCCTCGTCGCGGAGCTCTCGCACCCGGGCCTCGCGGCGACGGTCACCGCGGTGCTCGCGGACCGTGACCTGACGACGTATCCGGCGACCGCGGACGAGCACCACTCCTACGCCGGCGGACTGCTCGAGCACACGGTCGGCGTCGCCACGCTGTGCCGCGAGACGTCGCAGCTGCACCCACGGCTGCGACCGGACCTGCTGCTCTCGGCCGCGCTCCTGCACGACGTCGGCCGCACGGCCGAGCTGTCGCGCGGCCCCACGTTCTCCGTCACGGAGGAAGGGCGGCTGCTCGGGCACGTCCACCTCGGCCTGCGCCTGATCGAGGAGCGCGCGCAGGGACTGACCGGCGGCCAGCTGGCCGAGCTCCTCCATTGCGTCGCGACGCACCACGATGCGCGCGGCGCCCGCACGGCCGAGGCGGCCGTGCTCTACCACGCGAACCAGCTCGACGCGATCGCCGCCACCCGCCGCACAGAAGCCCCGTAGCGCACGTTGGGCTCCCTGCTGCTGGCCCTGGGTGCGAGCCTCGCGTGGGGTGTGGGGGATTTCTTCGGCCCGCTCGTGAGCCGGACGCTCGGGTCGCTGCGCGTGATCTTCTGGGGGCAGGTCGGCGGCGTCCTTGCGATCGCGCTGGCCGTGGGCGTGCGCGGCGAGGGGCCGCGAGGCTGGGCCGTGCTGTTCGCCTGCGCGGCCGCACTCGGCGGAATGGTCGGGCTGTTCGCGTACTACCAGGGGATGGTGGAGGGCGCGATGAGCGTCGTGGCGCCGATCGCCGGCGTCTCCGCCGTCGTCCCCGTGATCTTCGGCATCGCCACCGGGGACAGCCCGTCCGGCGCGCAGATCGCCGGCATCGCCTGCGCGCTCGGCGGGGTCGCACTCGCCTCGATCGAGCACCACGAAGGGTCGCCGCGGGTCGCCGCAGGCGTCGGCCTCGCGCTGCTCGCCGCACTGGGGTTCGGCTTCTACTTCCCGTGGATGCATGCGGCCGGCAAGGTCGACTTCTGGTGGGCGTCGCTCGTCTTCCGCTCGACGGCGCTGCTGCTTCTCGTCGCGGTCGTCTCCAACCGGCGCACGCCGCTGCGGTTGCGCCCGCGCGACCTACTGATCGCCGCGGCCGTCGGGATCGCCGACACGTTCGGCAACGTGCTCTTTGCCGCCTCGTCGGGCCACGGCCTCGTGAGCCTGACCTCGGTGCTGGCGTCGCTCTACCCGGTCGTGACGGTGCTGCTCGCCGCCACCGTCCTGCACGAGAACGTCGCGCGGTGGCAGAAGTCGGGGATCGTGCTGACGCTCACCGGGGTCGTGCTGATCAGCTTCTGAACACCAAAAAGCTCGAATCTGGTTCGGCTGCGCCGAATCAGGTTCGGTCAGGGGGCAATCGAACCGCCGCAGCGCTCAGACGTTGAAGCGGATGTTCAGGACGTCGCCGTCGCGGACGACGTACGTCTTCCCCTCGAGGCCCTGCTTCCCCTGCTTCGCCACCTCGGCGTGCGAGCCGAGGTCGACGAGGTCGCGCCAGTTGACGACCTCGCAACGGATGAAGCCGCGGGCGATGTCGGTGTGGATCGCGCCGGCGGCGTCGAGCGCGGTCTGGCCGTTCCGCAGGGTCCACGCGCGCGTCTCCTGCTCCCCCGCCGTGAAGAACGTGATCAGGTCGAGCGCTTGGGCAAGCCGGCCGGCGATCTCCTCGAGCGCCGACTCGCTGCCGTCGCGAAACGCCGCCGCCTCCTCGTCCGGGAGCTCGGCGAGCTCGGCCTCGAGCTTCAGGTCGATCCCGCCGGGGCCGTTGACGACGGCGATCAGCGGCTTCGTCGTCAGCGGCTCCAGCTCGCCCGGCAGCGCGCCGGCGTAGTCGGCAAGCGCGCCGCCCGCGTCGACGTGGGCGAGCAACCGCTCGAGCTCCTCGACCTCCGCACGGAGCTTCGGGTCACCGGACTTCGCCTGCTTCTCGACCCGCTCCAGGCGCCGTTCGACGTGGTCGCGGTCGGCGACGAGGAGCTCCAGCCGAAACGTCTCCAGATCGTCGTCCGGTGTTGCGTCCGCGCCGAAGCCGCGCAGGACGACGAGCAGCGCGTCGACCTGGCGGAGGTTTCCGAGCTGCGCCGCTCCGGAGCCCGGGACGTCCTGCACCCGAATCGTCGCGGGCGTGACCTTGCGCGCCTTGACGACCTGCGCGAGCGCGCCGAGGCGCGCGTCGGCGATCGGCGCCATGCCGACGTTCGTCTTGCCGTACTCGCCGCCGCCGGCCTTCGTGAGCGCGGTGAAGAGCGACGTCTTCCCGCTGCCCGCCGGGCCGACGATACCCACCTCGAGCGCCACGGCCGGAGCGTAGCTACGTGGGAGTGTCGCGCCGTTCGAGCTGCTTCTGCAGCGAGACGAGCGCGCGGTGCTGCAGCGACTTGATCGCGCCTTCGGTCTTCCCGAGGATGGTCGCCGCCTCCGCGTTCGCGAAGTTGAAGACGAACTTCAGCGTGAGGACCTGCTGCTGCTCGGGCGAGAGGTCCTCGATCAGGTCGAGCATCGACTTGCGGCCGATCGCCTCGAGCGCCCCGGCCTCAGCCGAGGTCGCCTCGTCGGCCTCGGGCTCCGGCACGTCCTCCTCGGGCTGCCAGCGCTTGTTGGCGCGGAAGTGGTCCATGGCGAGGTTGTGCGCGATCCGGAACAGCCAGGCCGAGAAGGGTGCCGACTGCCACCGGAACTTCCGGATCGACTCCAGCATCTTCAGGAACGTCTGCGTGGTCAGATCCTCCGCGTCGTGCCGGTTGCCGACGCTGACGTGGAGGTAGCTGTAGATGCGGTCGAAGTGGATCAGGTAGAGCTCTTCGAGCGCCCCGCGGTCGCCCTGCTGGGCCCGGTCGACCAGGGCGCGGACGCGCTTGGTCTCGCTCTCCTTCTTCGTCGTCGCCGCCTCGGTCATCCCGCAACATAGGTGCCCGGGGGCGCGAGGTGCCTAACCCGGGAGGGTCAGGCAACGGCTCCGAAGCCGACCCGGCTCTCGCGGGCGAAGCGCTTGACATAGACGATCTTCGGGACGGAGACCGTGTAGCGGCCGTCCTCGGCCTCGAAGCTCAGGCTGTCGTGCGCACCCGCCAGGGCGCGATCGAGGTCGTCGGCGGTCGAGACGGGGACGTACACGGTGAGCACCTGGGTGCCCTCGAACGCGATCTCGATTCGGATGCGGTCAGGTTCTGTCATCGGCGACGAACTCTGCCAGAACACCGCCGGTTGCCTCCGGATGGACGAACGCGACCTGGAGGCCGAAGAGGCCCGGACGCGGCACCTCGTCGATCAGCTGCACGCCGTGCGCCTTCAGCCGCTCGAGCTCGACGGCGACGTCGGCGACCTGGAACGCGACGTGGTGCATCCCCGGTCCGCGCTTGGCGATGAACCGCCCGACCGGCGTGTCCGGGGCGAGCGGCTCCAGCAGCTCGATCCGCGACTCCCCGACGCGCAGCGAGGCCGCCTCGACGCCCTGGTCCTCGACGCGATCGCGATGCTCGGGCGTCGCGCCGAACAGATCGGAGTAGACGAGCAGCGCCGTGTCGAGGTCGTCGACGGCGATGCCGAGGTGGTGGACGTTCAGCGCCATTCCCGGTCCAGGATCGCGTAGACGAGCTCGCTCTGCCATTCCCCCTTGACCCACTCGTTCTCGACGAGGTGCGCCTCGCACCGCATGCCGAGCTTCTCGAGCACCCGCACGGACGCGGTGTTGCGCGCCTCCGTGCGGCCGACCACGCGATGGAAGCCGAAGTCGCCGAACGCGACTCCGAGGAACGCACGCGCGGCCTCGGTCGCGTAGCCGCGACCCTGCTGTGCCGGGTCGAAGACGAAGCCGATCTCGCCGGTCCTGTGTACCTCGCTCACCCACTGGAGCGCGAGGTCGCCCACGACGTGCCCGCCGTCCCGGACAATGACGGCGGCGCTCAGCCAGTCCTCTTCGGCGCAGACCTGCGCGCCGGCGATCTTGCGGTCGAGCAGCGAGCGTGCCTCGTCGAGGCTGCGCGGCTCGTTGTAGAGGTAGCGGGTGACGGTCTCGTCCGCGTGGATGCGGTGGAGGTCGGCCAGGTCGCCCGGCTCGAACGGGCGCAGCACGAGTCGCTCGGTCTCGAGCGGCCAGTCCGGTTTCATGCAGAGGAAGCTAGCTACCCGGTGGGATCGACGCCGAGCGCGCGTACGACGCCGACGGAATCGGACGAGCGCGACTCGGGCTCCACGCCGGCGAACAGGGCGGCGAGCTCGTCGCGGTCGAGCGTCTCCTTCTCGAGCAGCGCGGCGGAGACGCGGTCGAGGGCCCCGCGATGCTTCGAGAGCAGCCGCACGGCGTCGGCATAGGCGGCGTCGGTCAGGCGCGCCTGCTCGGTGTCGCGCAGGCGCTTCGTCTCCTCCGAGAGGGCGTAGTTGTCAGCGCGCATCGTCCGCGACGTGACCGACTCGCCCATGCCCCACTCGAAGACCATCGCCCGGGCGATCTGGGTCACCTTCTCGAGATCGTTGGCGGCGCCGTTCGTGACGCGGCCGAAGACGATCTCCTCGGCGGCCCGGCCGGAGAGCGCCATCACCATCCAGTCGAGCAGCTCCTCCTTCGTCTCGAGGTAGCGCTCCTCCTCGGGCAGGTGCAAGACGTAGCCGAGCGCCGTGCCGCGCGCGATGATCGTCGCCTTCTCCGGCTGGTTGCCGACGAGGTGCGACATCAGCGCGTGGCCCGCCTCGTGGTAGGCGAGGATGCGCTTCTCCTTGTCCGTGACGACGCGCCGCTGCTGCAGTCCCGCGACGACCCGCTCGAGCGCGTAGTCGAAGTCGGCGTGCGTGAGCGTCGCGCGGTCGTTGCGTCCCGCGCCGATCGCGGCCTCGTTGCAGATGTTCTGGAGGTCGGCGCCCGTGAGGCCGGAGGTCTGGCGTGCGACCCCGTCGAGGTCGACGTCGTCCCCGAGCGGTTTCCCGCGTGTGTGCACGTCGAGGATCGCGCGGCGTCCCTTCAGGTCGGGCGGGTTGATCAGCACCTGCCGGTCGAAGCGCCCCGGACGGAGCAGGGCCGGGTCGAGGTCCTGCAGGCGGTTGCTGGCGCCCATGACCACGACTTGGTCGCGCGGCCCGAAGCCGTCGAGCTCGACGAGCAGCTGGTTCAGCGTCTGGTCCTGCTCGCGGTTGAACGAATGGCCGCTACGCGCCTGGCCCACGGCGTCGAGCTCGTCGATGAAGACGATGGACGGGGCGTTCTTGCGCGCCTCTTCGAAGAGCTTGCGGATGCGCGCCGCCCCGAGGCCGGCGAACATCTCGACGAACGCGGATGCGCTCTGCGCATAGAAGCGTGCGCCGGACTCGTTCGCGACGGCTTTCGCCGCGAGCGTCTTGCCGGTCCCGGGCGGGCCGTGGAAGAGGATGCCCTTGGGCACGCGGGCGCCGAGCGCCTCGAAGCGTGCGGGGTCGCGGAGGAAGTCGACGATCTCCTGCAGTTCCTCCTTCGCCTCGTCGAGGCCGGCGACGTCGTCCCAGGTGACGGCCGAGGCCGAACCGGGGGTGATCTCCATCGGCTTGACGCGCGGCATCAGCTTGACCGTCTTCCAGAGGAGGTAGACCACGATGCACATCAGGAGGAAGAACATGACGGGGAGCCATGTGAGCGCGAAGTTCGAGATCGCGCTGTTGAAGTCGAAGCCCAGCATCACGTCTCCATCGGCAGGCGGGCTGCGGGGCTAAAGCTCACCTCGTCGCTCGTGACGAACCGCACACCGCCGGCGCGCCAGGAGGCCAGGCAGGCGGCCGTCCGGGCCTCGTCGAGCCCCCGGCAGGCGTCCTCCACGACGACGACGGAGCGCCCCCGCGCGAGGAGGCCGCGGATCGCGGCGTCGTTGCACACATCGGTGGCGACGCCGAAGAGGACGATCTCTTGCGGGTCGAGCAGCGCGAGCAGCCGGTCGGCGTTCGGGTTCGTGAAGACGTCGAAGCTCTTCTTGAGCAGCAGGAACTCCCGCCCCTCGAGCCACTTCTCGGGCACGTCCGTGAGGCCGAGGGGCACCGGGTCGGCCTGCGCGGTCTCGGCGATCCGCTCCGCCCCGCGCGTGCCGCGCAGGCAATGCGGGGGGTAGGTCTGCGAGTAGTCGGGCTCGTCCGAGATCTCCGCGTCCGTCAGCTCGTGGTCGTCGGCCGAGGCGACGTGCGGGATGCCGGCGGCGCGGGCCGCCTCGACGAGCCGCGCCATCGCGGGAACGGCCTCCAGCGCGCCCGGCACGGCGAGCTTCCCGTCGGGGCGCATGAAGTCGACCTGCGTGTCGACGTCCCAGAGCAGGCGTCCGGCCACGGCGCTACGTCACGCGCTCGAGCCGCGGATTCGGCCGGTAGCCGCGGCCGACCTTGGCCGCCGGCCGCCCGTCGCTCATCACGAGGTCGCCGGTGAAGTCGTTGGAGCCGCGGATCAGCGAGGAGCCGACGCCGTAGGCGTCGACCGGAACCCCGTCCTCCTCGAAGTCGCGGATCTTCTCGACGGTGAAGCCTCCGGAGACGACGATCCGGACCGCGTCGAAGCCCTCGCGGTCGAGCGCAGCCCGCACCTTGTGCACGAGGCGCGGGTTGACGCCGGTCGGCTTGAAGTCGCCCATCTCCTCCCAGAGCGCACGGTCGACGAGCGACTCCGACGTGTCGAGACGCACACCCCAGAGCCGCGGGCCGAGCGCGTGTGCGACGTCGAGCGCCGTGCGCACGGAGTCGTTCTCGAAGTCGACGAGGACCGTGACGTTCATGTCGTCGGGCGCCCAATCCGCGAAGTGCTTCGCGGCTACCACCGTGTCGCCGCCGTACGCGGCGATCAACGCGTGCGGGACGGTTCCGAGCCCGCTGCCGCCCCACCATGACGCCTGCTCGTCGGTCGTGACGCCGATCGGCGCGCCGACGATCTGACCCGCGACGTACGCGGCATAGCCGTCGCCGGTCTGGACGCGGTGATGATCGTGGCGCGCAGCCATGAAGATGACGGGCTTGCCGTTCGCCGCGCGCAGCACGTTGACGACGTTCGTCGTGATCAGCGTGCGCCGAGCGAGCGTGCCGAGGTAGGCGGTCTCGAGATGCGCGAACGCGGTGTAGTCGCCCTCGATCGTCATCACGGTCTCGTACGGCCGGATCGAGTCGCCGTCGTAGAGCGCGTGCACCGTCAGGTCGGAGAAGTCGTCGGCGCAGAGCTTGAGGATCGCGATCGCTTCGTCCATGCCGCCGAGGAAGGCGTCGCGCTTCTGGAAGACCTGCATGACGACGTTCGGTCGCCGGGCGTCCTCGAGGAGGGTGGCACGCGTGTGGTTGAAGTACGCATCGGTGTACCAGCCCGCCCGCATCTTCTCGACGGGCAGGTCGAAGACCTCCGGCTCGAGCCTCCGCCGCGTCGAGATCATGCTTCGAGCTCCAGACATGCCCTGAGCGCGGCCTCCGCGACCTCGAGCTGCTCGGGCGAGGGCTCGCGCGTCCCGAGCCGGTGCTGCAGCTCGTGCCCGGGTCTCGCGAGCGCGCGCGAGAGCGGATGTCCGGCGTTGCGGGTCATCCAGCCGAAGATCTCGACCGAGGCGCCGACGGCTCCGACCGCGGCCGCGAGCCGGGCCGCGGGACGCAGCGACGCGGGCATCCGCTCGGCGACGAGGTTGCCCGCGGCCGTCGTGAGCAGGATCGGGCCGAGCAGGTGCGAGCCGCAGCGCTCGTGCTCCCTGGGCCGCGTCTCGCCGTGCTCGTAGCTGCCGATCGAGACGTGCTCGGCCCCGTGGTAGCCGGCGAGCTCGCCGCCGCGCAGCGCGAGGGCCGCAGGTGCGACCGACAGGAGCCCGGTCGCCAGCTCGCGCGCGAGCGGCCGCATGGCGGAGGCGCGGATGCCCCGGAGGACGACGGCGCTCCCGAGCATCGACGCGACGACGCGCGGCCGCTCCATCGGAAGCTGCGCCTCGGGGAGCGCACGCTTGATCTGCGGCAAGAGCGCGAAGACCTCGGCGATCCGCGCGAGTCCGCTCAGCGCGGGGTTCCTGACGTCGGCCGCGCGGAATCGCTTCGGCCGCGCGACGACCTTGAGCTCGCCGTCGTCCGTGCGCACGGCACACGCCCACGCCCGCGGGCCGTGCACGAGCACGCCGTTCGGGAGCGCCATCCCACCGAGCCGAACCCTCTCGCTCACCGGCGGGAGCGTAGCCGGAGTGCCTCCTGCAACCGCGCCGCCGCGGGCCCCGGACGGCCGTCGGCAACCGGCCGCCCGTCGAGCGAGATGACGGGCATGACCTCGCGGATCGACGAGGTGGTGAACGCCTCCTCGGCCGCCTGCAGCTCCGCGAGCGGAAACCGGCCCTCGCGCGCGTCGAACCCGGCCTCCCGGGCCAGCTCCCACGTGACCGCGCGCGTCACCCCCGGCAGCACGCCCGCGCCGGTGGCGGGAGTCGACAGCACCTTGCCCATCCGCCACCAGACGTTCGACGTCGGCGCCTCGAGCACGATGCCGTCCGCGACGAAGAGCGCGTCGTCGCCCCCGTTTCGCTCGGCCTCCCGTACCGCCGCGAGCGCGAGGGCATAGCTCGTGGCCTTCACTCCCGCGACGAGACTCGACGGGAGGCCCGTCTCCACGACCTGCACCCGAAGGCCGCGTGACCGCAGCTCCTCGAGGTCGTCCGGGAGCGGCGCCGCGGTCGCGACGAAGCTCGACGACGTCCGGTAGAGCCGGAGCACGAAGTCGCCGCCGACCTGCTCGGCGAGCTCCGCCACGAGTGCCTCCGCCGCCCCGTCCGGGAGCGGCGGCAGCCCGAGGACCGGCAGCGCGTTCCCGAAGCGCGCGAGGTGCCGACCGAGCTCGAATGGCCGGCCCCCGTAGACCGGCAGCGTCTCGAAGGCGGCGCTTCCGCGCAGCAGCGCCTCGTCGTCGGCGCGAAACACCGGCGCCTCCGGATCCACGAGCCCCCGTCCCTCGACGGCAACGCCGAGCAGGCTCATACCGCGATCAGCCCGCGCACGGCGGCGAGCAGCGGCCGCGCCTTGACCCAGGACTCCTCGATCTCCGCTTCGGGATCGGAATCCCACACGATCCCCCCGCCGACCCAGAGATGGATGCGATCGTCCGCGACCGCGAAGGTGCGGATCGTGAGCGCGAGCTCGAAGTCGCCGCTCGGCTCGATCGTCCCGAGCGCGCCCATCGAGGCACCGCGCCCCACGGGCTCGAGCCGGGCGATGTGGTCGATCGCGGCGATCTTCGGCGCGCCCGTGATCGAGCCCCCGGGGAAGGTCGCGCGCAGGATGTCGGCGAGCGTCGCATCGCGCCGCACGCGCCCCTCGACCGTCGAGACGAGATGCGTGACCCCCGCGAGCTCGTGCTGCACCATCAGCTCGGGCCAGCGGATCGAGCCGACCTCGCAGACGCGCGAGAGGTCGTTGCGCTCGAGGTCGACGATCATCACGTGCTCCGCGGCGTCCTTGTCGTCCTCGACGTTTTCGCCGAGCGGCCGCGTCCCCTTGATCGGCATCGTCAGCAGCCGGTCGCCGCGGCGGGCGAGGAAGAGCTCCGGAGAGGCCGAGACGACGGCCCATCCGTTCCCGGCGAGCGGGCGCGGCTGCAGCGGCTGCAGCGGTGCGAGCGACCCGGCGAGCGCCGCCACGCTGCCCTCGAAGGGCGCTGAGAGGTGCTGCACGAGGTTGACCTGGTAGACGTCGCCGCGCGCGATCGCCGCGCGCACCTCGTCGACCGCCGCCGCATAGTCCCCGGGCGCCCAGGACGCGGCCCACTCGCCGATCCGAAAGCCGGCACCTGCGGGGGGCGGCTCGTCCCGAGCTCGGACACGAGCCGCCAGCAGCGGCAGCGGGCACGGCTCGGGCGGCGGGTGCCCGGGCTCCCGGCGCAGCGGTTCCGAGAGCCCGTACGCCAGGAAGACGTCCGCGACGAGGCCCGCGCGCAGCTCCTCGGCGAGGTACGCCTCGAGCAGGTCGAACGCGCCCTCGGGCTCGTACAGCTCCAGCATGATCAGCCGCACACGGCCCGAGCCGCGTGCCGCAGCCAGCGCAGGCCGAGCTCCAGGTCGGAGACCGGGATCCGCTCGTTCGCCGAGTGGATCAGGCGGGCGGCGGTCTCCGGGTCGATCGCCCGCGACGGGAAGAAGCCGTAGGCGACCGTCCCGAACGCCTCGCGCATCCAGTGCGAGTCGGTGAATCCCGCCACGCACAGCGGCGCGGCGGCGGCGCCCGGCTCCTCGGCCTCGACGAACGAGCGCACGGCCTCCCAGAGCGGGCCGCCGATCTCCGAGCGCGTGCCTCCGGAGCGCTCGATGTTGACGAACTCGTAGTCGCCGTCCCCGAGCCAGTCGCGCAGCGCCCCCTCGGCGTCCTCCGGGCTCTGGCCGGGCAGGAGCCGAGTGTCGACGGTGATCTCGCAGAGCGCGGGGATCACGTTCCGCTTGTCGGAGGCACGGGCCTTCGTCGGCGAGACCGTCAGGCCGAGCAGCGGCTCGATCAGCTCGGCGGCGAGCGGTGCGACCGCGCGGGCGCGCGCGAGCGCCTCGCCGGGCGGCGGCACCTCGCCGAGCAGCGCCGCCAGGAACCCCTCGACCTCCGGGATCAGCTGCGGCTCGACCTCGAACGTGCCGAGGCGCTCGACGAGCGGCGCCGCCTTGACGAGCGCGTTGTCGGCGATGCTCGGCATGGCCGCGTGGCCGCTCCGCCCGTGCACGCGGAGCGTGAACGGCGAGCTCATCTTCTCTGCCGTCGCGCAGAGGTAGAGCACCCTGCCGCCCAGCTCGACGCGGTCGCCCGCACCTTCGTTGACCGAGAAGTCGGCACGCACGGCGTCAGGATGCTGCTCGACGAGCCACTGCAGCCCGAAGCCCGCGCCGACCTCTTCGTCGGCGGCGGCGACGAAGATCAGGTCGCCCGACCCGCGCCAGCCCTCGCGCGCCAGCGAGGCGAGCGCGACGGCCGAGGCGGCGACCTCGCCCTTCATGTCGAGCGCGCCGCGCCCCCATACCTCGCCGCCGACGAGGTCGCCACCGAACGGGTCGCGTTCCCACTCACCGGCGTCGGCGAGCACGACGTCGGTGTGCGAGAGCAGCGCGAGCGACGGGCCGTCGTCGCGGCCCGGGATGCGCGCGACGAGATTCGCGCGCTCCGGCACGCGCGCGTAGAGCCGACACTCCACGCCGGCTGCTTCGAGGTAGTCCCGGAGCAGCTCCGCCGCGAGGGTTTCGTTGCCCGGCGGGTTCGTCGTATCGAGGCGAATCAGCCGCCGGAGAAGGTCGGCTACCTCATTCACTTGCGGCGGCCGAGGACGAGCAGGTAGCGGCGGGGCGCGCGCACGCCGCCGTCCTTCGTGCGATAGCTCTCGTACAGCTCGACGATCGCGCGGTGGAACTGCTCGCGCTGCTCGTCGTCGAGGTGCTTGAGGAGCGCGATCACCGGCGGTGCGGACTCCGAGAAGAGCTTCCAGATCTCCTCGCCCGACTCTGCTTCGAGCCAGAGCGTCCCGTCCTCGAACTCGAGCTCGAAGTCCTCGCCGAGCATGTCCTCGACGTGGTCCTCGCGGCCCCACTCGTACATCTCGCGGCCTTCGATCGGCTCCTCGGTGAAGCGGCGATAGAGCTCGCCGAGCCGGGGGTTCGGCTTCCAGGCCGTGAAGCCGAGGCGCGCGGCGGGGCACGTGACGCGCGCGAGCTCGGCGGCGACGTTCGCGTGGTCGGGCGCGAACACGACGCCGAAGTTGGAGACGACGACGTCGAAGCAGCTGTCCTCGTACGGCAGGTACTCGACGTCGCCGAGATCGAAGGTGATGTCGACGCCCTCCTCGCTCGCGCGCTCGCGCGCCTTTGCGAGCATCGGCTCGGCGATGTCGAGGCCGGTGACGACACCGCCCTGCCGGGCCGCGCGCACGGCCACCTCGCCGGTGCCGGTCGCCAGGTCGAGCACGCGGTCGCCTCTCGAGATCCGAAGCAGGTTGACGAGCTGGTCCTGGACCGGCGCGAATCGCGCGGCGAGCCGCTCGTACGTCCCCGTGCTCCACACCTCGCGCGCCTCTCGCATCGACGCCCAGAGCATACTTTCGGCGTGGGTGACCTCTTCTCCGAGGCCGCCGGCCGGCGGCTCGGCGCCACTGCTCCGCTCGCGCAGCGCCTCCGGCCGAGGTCACTCGACGAGTTCGTCGGGCAGGAGCACGTGATCGGACCGGGACGCGCGCTGCGCCTCGCGATCGAGCAGGACCGCGTGCCGTCGATGATCCTCTACGGGCCGCCCGGATCAGGCAAGACGACGCTCGCGCGGATCGTCGCGCAGACCACGGGCGCGGAGTTCGAAGAGCTGTCGGCGGTGCAGGCGACGGTGGCGAACGTCCGCGACGTGCTGAAGCAGGCGCGCGAGCGCCTCGGCGCGAGCGGCCGGCGCACCATCCTCTTCCTCGACGAGATCCACCGCTTCAACAAGGCGCAGCAGGACGCGCTGCTGCCGGGCGTCGAAGAAGGGCTCCTGACGCTGATCGGCGCGACCACGGAGAACCCGTACTTCGAGGTGAACTCGGCGCTGCTCTCGCGCACGCAGGTCTACGAGCTCGAGCCGCACTCGATCGAGACGCTGCGCGACGTGGTCCGCCGCGGCGCCGCGGCGCTCGAGGTCGAGGTCTCGGACGAGCTCGAAGAGCAGATCGCGGTCCGGGCGGGCGGCGACGCGCGCAACGCGCTGAACATTCTCGAGCTGTCGGTCGAGACCGCACGCGCCGAAGGGGCGGAGCTCGAGGAGCGCCACGTCGAGGACGCCGCGCGCAAGCGCCCGCTCGCCTACGACAAGGGCGGCGACCGCCACTACGACTTCATCTCCGCCTGGATCAAGTCCACGCGAGCCGGCGACGTGCAGGCGTCCGTCTACTACCTCGCCGCGATGCTGGAAGGCGGCGAGGATGCACGCTTCATCGCGCGCCGGATGGTCGTGCTCGCGTCGGAGGACATCGGCAACGCCGATCCGCAGGCGCTGCTCGTGGCGGTCGCCGCCGCGCAGGCCGTCGAGCACGTCGGCCTGCCGGAGGCGCGGCTCAACCTCGCGCAGGCGGCGATCTACCTCGCGCGTGCGCCGAAGTCGAACGCGTCGTACGTCGCGCTCGGGAAGGCGACGGAGGACGTGCGCGAGCACGGCCACCTGATGCCGCCGGCCGCCCTCCGTTCGGCGGCCTATCCCGGTGCCAGGAAGCTCGGGCGCGGCCGGGGCTACGTCTATCCGCACGCCGACGAGGAGGGCTTCGAGGTCGACTGCCTGCCGGAGCGCCTGGCCGGTTCGATCTATTACGAGCCCTCGGGAATCGGCGCGGAGGTCGAGGTGGAGCGATCCGCGCAGGCCCGGCCGCGGGAGTGACGGGCGCCGTCAGAGGATGCGCGCGCCGAGCGCGCTCGCCACGAGCTCGACGGCCAGCTGCCCCGTCGCGTTCTCACGGTCGAGAACCGGGTTCACCTCCACCACCTCCATCGAGTCGAGGCTGTTCGACTCCGCCAGCAGCTCCATGGCGAGATGGGCCTCCCGGTAGGAGAGGCCGCCGCGGACCGGCGTGCCGACGCCCGGAGCGAACATCGGGTCGACGGCGTCGAGGTCGAGGCTCAGGTGGAGGAAGGCCGCGCCGGCGAGGAACTCGAGCGCCTCGGTGAGCGCGCGCTCCATGCCGTGGCGGTCGACCTCGTTCATCGTGAAGACGCGCACGCCGAGCTCGGCGATCAGGTCGCGCTCGCCGGGGTCGAGTGAGCGGATGCCGATCAACGCGGCGCGCTCGACCGACGGCGTCGGGTAGACGTCGCTCACGAAACCGTCCCCGGCGGCGCCGAGCGCGGCCGCGAGCGGCATGCCGTGCACGTTCCCCGTCGGCGAGGTGGTCGGCCGGTTGAGGTCGCCGTGCGCGTCGATCCAGAGCGCGGCACCGGCGCCGCGCGCCTTCGCCATGCCGCCGAGGGTCCCCATCGCGATCGAGTGGTCGCCGCCGAGGACGAGCGGCAGGAAGCCTTGGCGTACGGCGTCGTCGACGAGCACGGCCACCTTCTCGCAGACCTGCTTGATCGGGGCGAGATAGCGCGCATTCTCGCTGCCCTCCTCGATCGCTTCGGGAACGGGCGACCGCACGTCGCCGCGGTCGGCGACGTCGCGGCCCAGCTCCCGGATACGCGCCTCGAGGCCCGCGTAGCGGATGGCCGACGGGCCCATGTCGACGCCGCGCCGGCCGGCGCCGAGGTCGAGGCCCGCACCGATGATCGCGACGGGGGGCGCAGACACGAGTGGCGAGGGCCGGACTTGAACCGGCGACACCACGGTTTTCAGCCGTGTGCTCTACCAACTGAGCTACCTCGCCCTGAAGCGACGGAAGCATAGCCGCAGAAAAAGAGACGTCCGGACCGGTGCTACCGCGTCGCGAACGTCTCTGTGCAGCGGAGATTACGGGCGCTTGGCCAGAAGCGCAATGCCTGGTCCGGCACGAAAATCCGCAACGTGGACGAAGCCCCGGCGCTCGAGCTCGGCCCGCACCCGTTCGATCGGCACCCAGATCGGGGTTCGCGGGCCCATGCTGTACGAGACGGCGACGTACCCGCCGGGCGCGGTGATGCGGGCGATCTCGTCGAAGAAGGGAATCATGTTGTTCAGCGTCACGAGATCGAACTCCCCGTCGTCGTACGGAAGCGACGCGGCGTCGCCGACCTCGTAGCGCTCGTGGCCGAGGCGGCGGGCTTCCTCGACCATGCCGGGCGAGACGTCGATGCCGGTCACCTCGGCACCCGGCCAGCGTTCGCTGAGCAGGCGCGCGACCGCACCCGTGCCCGTTCCGACGTCGAGCGCCCGCCCGACGCGGTCGCCGTCGATGCCGTCGAGCGCGGCGATCATCGGCGCGAGCCGTTCGCGGCTGACGCGGGTCTCGTCCCACTCCGAAGCGAGCCGGTCGAACTGCCGCGTCATGCGCCCGCGGAAGACGCGCCAGAGAAACGGCGCGCGCACCACGACGTTCGTCACGAGCCGCGCGAAGCGCTGACCGATCGTGAAGCGCGGACCGATCGTCACGTGACGGCGATCCGCAGCTCGTCCCCGAGGCGTACCCCGGTCAGCCGCGCGGCGTTGCCGCGGCTGATCGCGAGCGTGACGAGACCGTAGGAGTCCTCGTAGAGGATCAGCTCGCCGGGAGGAGCGTCCGCGAACGTTCCCGCGACGAGCGCGTAGTACCGGTCGAAGGTGAGCCGTATCTCGACGCGGTCGCCGGCCGAGACACCGAGCCCGTCGACGTGCGACCTCAGCAGGTTCGTCCCGACGTTCCCGAAGCGGTCGACCGCGATCACGGTCGCCGAGATCTGCGTGCGGCCGACGTCCGGATCGGGGATCCGGATGCGGACCAGTGTCTCCGGGTCGAGCGCGGGCCCGAGCCGGTCGATGCCGACGCCGGAGGCCAGGTGTGCCGCAGCCGGCGCGAAGATGTCGCGGGCGTGAAAGGTGCGAGAGACCTCCGGCAGCCGGTAGCGCTCGTCGGTCAGCTCGTGCACGGCCGTGATCCCGAGGTCGTCCGCGGCGAGCGCGAGCAGCCCGTTGTCCGGCCCGACGAACGCCCGGCCGTCTTCGGTCGCGACGGCGATCGCCCGCCGGTTGCCGCCGACGTCGGGATCGACGACGGCGAGGTGCACGCCGACCGGCAGGAACTGCGTCGTGTTGCGCAGCACGATCGCGCCCTGCAGGACCGCCTGCGGAGCGATGCCGTGCGTGACGTCGATGATGCGCGCGTCCGGCGCGATCTGCGCGATCACGCCGTGGCACGTCCCCACGAAGTCGTCCTGCAGCCCGAAGTCCGTCAAGAACGCGATCGTCGTCACGGTGTGGACTTCATCAGATCGCGCACGGCCGCGACGAGCCCGTCGAGATCATGGGTCGGCGCCTCCGCAACGACCCGCAGCCCGACCGACCGCGCGACGCGCGAGGTCTGCGGCCCGATGCTGATGGCGGGAGCCGTTCCGCCGATCCCCGCGTAGGCGCGTGCGGCGGATCCGGACGCGAGCACGACCACGTCGCCTTCCGGCGGCTCCGGCGTGAGCAGACGCGTCCGGTAGAGCGGCACGAAATCGGCCCGGAGCTCCTCGATCGGGCGCCGGCGCGCCCCTTCGGCAGCCGCGAAGAGCACCCGCCCCGCCGGGCGGGGGAACTCGCGCAGCAGGCCGTCCTGGGACGACTCCTGCGGCACGAACGACGGCTCGAGTCCGTGCGCCCGGAGCGCTTCCGCGGTGCCCGGGCCGACCGCGGCCACGCGAGGAAGGTTGATCCCGCGCCGGGCGATCTCGTCGGCCCCGTTCGGGCTCGTGACGATCAGCCAGTCGTAGCCCGCGCCGTCGACCGGCTCGTCCGACGTCGGCTGGATCTCGATCAGGGGGCACTCGACGACGTCGGCGCCGAGTGCCTCGAGGGCCGTGACGAGCGGTCGCGCCTGCGCGCGCGGCCGGGTCACGATCACCTTCATCGCACGGCGAGACCTGTCAGCTCCCGGGCCAGCGCGACGGGGTCGCTGCCGCTGCGGCGCTCGACCCAGGCGCCGTCCTCGTCGGCGATCAGGGCGTGCAGCGTCGAGCCGTCGTGATAGGCGGCGACGGGCGCGAGGCAACCTGCGCCGATCAGCGCGACGCAGGCTCGCTCGGGCTCCACGCGGCGCCGCGTCTCGGCGTGGTCGACGCGTGCGACGAGCTCTTCCTCGCCGGCCCGCACCTGCAACGCGAGCGCCCCCTGCGCGGCCTCCGGCAGCATCAGCTCCGGATCGAGGCGTGCACCGATCTCGTCCGCCAGCCCGAGCCGGTCGAGACCGCACGAGGCGAGGATGATCGCGTCGAGCCGGCGCTCGCGCATCTTCCGGAGGCGCGTCTCGACGTTGCCGCGCAGCGGCTCGACCGAGATCGAAGAGTCGGCTGCGAGCAGCTGCGCGCGACGGCGAACCGACGCCGTCCCGATCCGCATGCCCGGACGCAGCTCGGCGGCGCCGACCAGCGCGTCACGCGGGTCGTCGCGCTCGAGGTACGCACCGACCACGAGCCCGGCCGTGTCCTCGGAGGTCATGTCCTTCGCGGAGTGCACGGCGATGTCGATGCGACCGGAGAGGAGTGCCTCCTCGATCTCCTTGACGAACACGCCGCGCTCGCCGATCTGGCCGAACGGCCGCGTGCGGTCACGGTCGCCGGCGGTCGTGATCGGGACGAGCGCGATCTCGAGGCCCGGCCGGCGGAGCAGCGCCGCCGCGTGCTCGGCCTGGGTGAGCGCGAGCCTAGACCCGCGGGAACCGATGCGAACGACCACAGCGCGACCTCCCGGCGCGCTTGCTCCGGCCGCAGGCTTGCCGGACGTAGTCGATCCGGATGAACGCCGAGGGGACGATCACCGGCAAGGGCCGCTCGGTGCGAACACGGCCCGCGTTCACAGCGTCTCCTCCTCGAGCCCGAAGAGGTAGCGCACGGCGTCCGCGTACTCGGCGCCGTCGGCGGTGACCGCCGCTTCCTTCATGCGGATCGTCGGCAGGTGCAGCAGCTTGTTCAGGATCTGCGACGTCACCGACTCGAGAGTACGGAGCGCGTCGTCGCTCATGCGCCGATCGACCTTCGCGAGCTCGGAAGCCCGGATCTCCTCCGCGTGTGCGCGCAACGACGCGATCGCCGGCACGACGTCGAGGGAGGCGCGCCACGTCCGGAACCGCTCGGCCTCCTCCGCGACGAGCTGCTCGGCGCGCTCGGCCTCCGTGCGCCGGAGTGCGAGCGTCTCGGCCACGACGGCTTCGAGATCGTCGATGTCGTACAGGAAGCAGCCGTCGAGTTTCGCGATCGCCGGGTCGACGTCGCGGGGCACCGCGATGTCGATGAAGAACAACGGCTTGCGGTGTCGCGACGGGACGCCCTGCGCGCGGAGCACCGTGTCGGGCGCGCTCGTCGACGAAACGACGACGTCCACGTCGGCGAGCCGCGACGAGATGTCCGAGAGGGCGATCGCCTCGCCGTCGAACCGCCGCGCCAGGTC
Organism: Thermoleophilia bacterium; assembly: GCA_013362295.1. Lineage (GTDB taxonomy): Bacteria > Actinomycetota > Thermoleophilia > Gaiellales > Gaiellaceae > PALSA-600. Next base: position 20,023 of record JABFWJ010000319.1, on the reverse strand, counting down.
GAGCGCCGTGTCGACGGTGCGGTTGGCGACGTACGCGATCTCAGCGCCGCGCGAGGCGAGGTTGGCCGCCGCGAGCTCGCCGATGCGCCCGGCGCCGATCAGCAGCACGCGGCGTCCCGTCAGCTCGCCAAAGACCTGCGCCGCGAGCGCGGCCGCTGCGGAAGAGACCGAGGCCGGGTTCTCGCCGATCGCCGTCTGCGAGCGCACCCGCTTGCCGACGACGACGGCCTGCCGGAAGACGCGGCCGAGCAGAGGACCGGGATCCGCGGCCTCGAACGCATCCCGTACCTGCTTGAGGATCTCGCCCTCGCCCGGGACGAGCGAATCGAGCCCGGCGGCGACCCGGAAGAGATGAAGCGCAGCCGCATCCTCGTGCAGGCGATAGAGCACGCCGTCGAGCGGTTCCCGCGCCAGGCGCTCGAGCGCGCCCACGGCGTCGGTCTCGGGGACGCCTTCGAGGTAGATCTCCGTGCGGTTGCAGGTCGACAGGCAGACTGCGTCGCCGAGCGAGCGGGCGAGCGTGGCCGCCGCTTCGAGGTCGAGCGTCACGCGCTCGCGCAGCGCCAGCGGCGCCACGTGGTGCGAGAGCCCGACGAGCGCAAGCGTCATGTGAAGTGACTCCCCGCGAGTGCGACGCGTGCAACGACGACGAGTGCGAACCCACCGAGCGCGAGACACGCCGCCCGGCGCCCTGTCGGCCGCGAGGCGAGGAAGCCGCCGTAGACGACCCAGGCGACGAGCGTCATGATCTCCCGCTCGTCGAAGCTCCCGCCGTCGCGCTGCTGGCGGATGACGCCGATCGCGAGCCCGAGTGTCAGCAGCGGGAGCGAGACGAGGATCGTCCGCCACGCGAGAAACTCGAGCGAGGCGAGCGGGGGCAGGCGCATCTTGAGGATGTCCGGCGCACGTCCTTTCAGCCGCCGCTCCTGCCACAGGTACAGCGCCGCCAGCCCGGCTGCGAGCGTGAAGCCGGCGAAGGCGGCCGTCAGCATCCCTACGTGCAGGACGAGGAAGAGGTCGCCGTAGTGCGAACCGACCCCCGTGTTCGTCCCGCCGCCGATTCGTGCGACGACGAAGAGCGAAAAGGCAAGTGGCATTACTGTCAATCCGAGCAGCCGGAAGCGAGGCCTACAACCCCAGATCAGGTAGGTTCCGACGAGGAACCAGACGAACAGGTTGAGCGTCCCCGCCCAGCTCGACCACGGGAAGCCGTCGGCTCCGATCACCTGTGCGGCAAGCAGCGCGGTCTGCGCGAGCCAGCCGAGCCGAACGCCCCACGTCGCCGCGCGCGACGTGCGTACGGTCGCGTATGCGACGGCGGCCTCGCCGTAGCCCACGAGCGCCGGCCAGAACAGCACCTCAACCATCGGCGCTGCTCTCCCGAACCCGGCTGACGAGCTGCTCAACCTCGCGCTGCAGGCGCTGCAGCTTCGACCCGATGATCACGACGTACACGAGCACCGCGAGGAAGACCACGAGGTACGCGGCGGCCGTGTACTTCTCCGACTGCGTCATGCGAGGAGCTCCTTCAGCTCGCGCAGCGCGCCGTCGAGCCGCTTGCCTGCCAGCTCGATGGAGTAGAGCGTCGCGAAGAGCGCGAGCATCGCGGCGAGGCAGACGCAGAACGTGAGAAATTGCGAACCTGTCATCTGCGGTCCGTGCGAGTTGAACACGACCGGGTGGATGAACCGCTTCGACAGCCTGATCGCGAGGAACGAGACGGGGATCAGCACGACGCCGAAGAGCGCGTAGACCGCGCACATGTTCGCGCGCGCCGGGCCCGGCTCGACCGAGAAGCGCAGCATGAAATAGGCGCAGTAGAAGAGGAAGAGCACGAGGAAGAGCACGAGCTGATCCTCGCTCCACGACCACCACACGCCCCAGGAGATGCGCGCCCAGATCGAGCCTGTGAGCAGCGTCAACGCGGCGAAGATCACGCCCTGGTGGATCGCGACGTAGCTCTCGAGATCGGCGCGCGCGTCGCGCGTGCGCAGGTAGCGCAGCGCTTTCCACGCGCCCCAGCCGAAGCACACGTACGACGTCAGGGCCAGTGGGACGTGGAAGTAGAAGATGCGCTGCGACAGGCCCTGGTCCGCGTCGGTCGGTGCGTAGAAGAACGCGAGTGCCGTGGCGAGCCCGAACAGGCCCGTGCAGGCGGCCGCGAGGACGGGCAGCTTCACGGCTTCAATGGTAGTGCGCGGGGGTCCGCTAGAGGCTCTTCAGGTACTGCACCAGGTCGGATTGCTGCTGGGAGCTCAGGCCGAGCGACATGCAGCTGTTGTAGTGGGCCACGACCTCGTCGAGCGTCTTGTAGCGCCCGTCGTGGTAGTAGCCGCCCTGTCCGTGCGTCGAGACACCCCGCAGGGGCGTCGTCCGGTACATGCCGGTGGGGCTGCGGTCGGCCTGGAAGGAGTCCGTGCAGATCTCCGCGGGCGTGTGCAGGTTCCAGCCCGGCTCCGTGAAGATCGGCGCCATGTGGCAGGACGCGCACTTGCCCGCGCCGTTGAAGACGGCCTTGCCGCGGGCCGCGGCGGTCGGGTCGAAGCTCCCACGGGCAGGCCGCGGCGCGGGAAGCGACAGCTGGTAGGCGTGCAGGGCGGGGAGCTTCGAGGTGATCAGGTCGACGGGATGCCTGAGGTGCGCGAAGCCGGCCTTCGCGGCGATCGGGAACTTCTTCGCGTCCGCGAGCCGCGCGTCGGAGAAGTTGCCGATCCCGTGCATCTCGAGGTTGGCGACGAACGCGTTCCAGTACGTGATCGAGCCCCAGCCCGTGAACGTGTGCAGGTTCACGCCGGCCAGCCCGTACGCCGGCGGGATCAGCGTGGCGGCGGACTTCCCGTCCGGGCGGAACGCCTTGCCGTCCATGAAGAGCTCGGCGTCGAACTTGCCGGGGCCCCAGCTTGCGAGCACCTTCTTCACCGTCGCCTCGTCGACGCCGAGCAGGCTCGTGACGGACGTCAGGTTCGGCGCCAGGGAGACGATCGCGCCGACGTTGAGGTCGCGGTTGGGCCAACCGTCGCGGCGCTTTCCGATCCCGGCCGCGAACGAGTTGTCGACGGTCGAGTGGCAGATCGCACAGGTGATCCCCATCGAGGTGAGGTGCTGCCCGGCGCGGTCGAAGATGCCCTTGACGCCGACGACCGCATTCAGCTTCAGCAGCGTGAGCGTCGTCGCGGGGTCGTCGAGGTTGACCTTCCCGGCCTTGATCGCCGCCGCGACCTTCGCCGGGATCTTCGTCGCGTCGACCTTGAGCCCGACGGCGAGCGCCGTCTTGGGGCTGACACCGGGGCCGACCCCTCCCAGCTTCTGACCCTCGATCGCCTTGTGCAACTGGAGCGCGTCGCCCCAGAACGCCTGGTCGCCGAAGGTGTCGAAGCGGAAGATGTTGCGGCCCTGCGTGATCAGCGAGGGCGACTTGGCCGCCGCCTTTCCGTGCGCGAACGCCGAGAGCGATCCATTGACGGTGATTGCCGCGATCGCTGCGACGGTAGCGAGCGCGAATGCCGTACCGAGGCGGCGAGCCAGCGTGCGCACAGGTCCCTCCTCCTGGATGTGAGTGACCGGAACCGTACGAAAGCGGTATCGCCCGCTGATGTGACGGGACGCACGTTGTGCGCGCCGTCACAGGTCGTTCGGATCCACCGCCAGCCGGTAGGTGCGCCCTCGGCGGACGACGAGCCCCTCTTCCTGCAGGTCGTCGATCGCACGTGTCACCGTCTCGCGCGCGGAGCCGGTCATCTCGGCGAGCAACGCATGCGTCAGCGGCAGGTCGAGCCGGATCCCGTCGCGGCCGACGACTCCGTGCTCCGCGGCGAGCTGGAGCAGCTTTGCGCGCACGCGGTCGAGATGATGGGGCCACGCGAGGGCCGCAATCGTGCGGTGCTTCTGCCGGATCGTGGCGGCGAGCGCGTCGAAGAGAAGCGCTGCGGCGTCCGGAATCTGCAGCAGCCGGTCGCGCAGCCCGGGCGTCAGAAGCGTGACACGCGTCGGCACGAGCGTCGCCACCACCTCGCCGGCGCGCGGCGGGAGGAGGACGGCCCCGGGGCCGGCGTGGCAGACGACGACCTCGCGAAACGTACCCGGCTGCCGGCTGCGGATCAGTGCGAGCCCGGACTCGACCACGAGCAGGCAGGCCTCGGCGAGCTGCGCGGGCCCGGCGACGTCGCCCGCGCCGAGCTCGACGACCGGCGCCTCCGCGAGCAGCGCGTCGACATCCGGCGAGCCGAGGGAGCAGAAGATCGAGGTGCTGGTTGGCGGACCGACGGCCATCATGAGGCACTACGCTCGCCGGACGTCGGCGGTTCAGGTCTCCACGACGACGTACTCGAACGCGGCCCAGCTGAGCAGGCCGAAGATCGCGTCGTAGAGGGCGAGGAACCAGAGATACCCGCCGACGCCGCCGACCACGATCGGGATCGCCGTCGGCAGGAAGAGGAGCGGTAGGAGGAGCTCGCGCGCGCGGCCGGCCACCGCCATCGCGCCGAAGAGGGTGCCGACGGTGCAGATGCCGAGATCGGCGAGCGCCACGGCCGCGACCGTTCGCCCGTTCAGCCCGTGGAAGAACGCGGCGAACGCGGGGAGCGCGACGATCTCCGCCGCGACGAGGAACGCGAGCACCGCGATCGCCTTGCCGAGCCAGATCGCGCTGCGGTCGACCGGCGTCAGGACGAGCGCGTCGAACATGCCCTGCTCGCGCTCGGCGACGAAGGCGCGCGTGAGCCCGAGCAGCGCCGTGAAGACGAGCGCCGACCACAGCAGGCCGCGGGCCGCGACGTCGCTCGTCCCGCGCGGCAGCGCGAAGTGGAAGATCGCGAGCGCCGAGACGACGAAGAGGAGCATCGACGGCAGCGTCTCCTTCGCGCGCAGCTCGAGCAGCAGATCCTTCCGCGCCAGCGCGGCGACGTCGGAGACGTAGTTCATGCGAACGCGAGCCGGTCGGTCGCGAGACGTTCGACGCGTGCGGGATCGTGCGTCGCCACCACCCTCGTCCGCTCCTCCACGAACACGTCGTCGAGGAGTGCCGCGCCCTGGGCGTCGAGGGCGTTGTAGGGCTCGTCGAGCAGCAGGTGCGAAGGCTCGGGCAGTAGCACGCGGCAGAGGCCGAGCCGCTGCTGCATGCCGCGGGAGAACGTCGACACCCGCTCGTGGCGCACGTCCCACAGACCGAAGCGCTCGAGCAGCATGCCCACGCGCTCGCCGCGTTCCGGCAGGCGGTAGAGGCGGGCGAAGAGCGCGAGGTTCTCGAGCGGCGTCAGCTCGCGGTAGACGAGCGGGTCGTGACCGAGATAGCCGACCGTCTGCCTCGGCGGCAACTCGAGCTCGCCCGCCGTCGGCGCCGCGAGGCCCGCGAGCACGCGCAGCAATGTCGTCTTGCCGGAGCCGTTCGGCCCGGTGACGAGCAGGAAGCCGCCGTCCGGAACGTCGACGTCCAGCCCGGCGAAGATGCGGCGGTCGCCGTAGCGCTTCGCGAGTCCGCGGGCGCGGATCACGACGCGCGGTACACCTCGGCCGCCGCGCGGTGAAAGCCTGCGGGCTGCCCCACGGCCGCAAAGGTCTCGGCGATCTCTTCCATCTCGCCGATCCAGCGCCAGCCCTTCGTCGCCGACGCGCGCTCCGCGCGCGCGAGCGGCTCCGCGAGCTCGGGTGTGGCGAGACGCCACTCCTCCTCCACGCCGAGGCGCTGCGCCACCTCCCTGATCGCGAGCAGCATCGCCGCTGTGCCCTTCGACCACGCCGCGTAGACCATCTTCACGGCGGAGGCGTCGACGATGACGCGCGGCTCGAGGTTCGAGCCGGAGCAGAGCGCGGCGATCGTCGCCGCCTCGGCGCCCGACAGATAGAGCGTCGTCCCCGGCTCGTCGGGCGGGCCGCCGACGATGCCGCCGTCGACGAAGCGGGGATGGAGAGCCGCGACCTCGCGCGCCCGCATCGGCGAGATCGCGTTGCCGTCGACGTAGATGCCGTCGAAGCCCTGCACGGCGCGAGCGACGTCGAGCGCGGCGTGCGGCGGGCAGACGGAGAAGACGACGTCGACCTCGCGCACCAGCTCGCGTATCGAGCTCGCGTCGCGGAAGGCCTGTGCACGCTCGTGCGTCGCCGCGCTTCGACCCTCCGACGCCCACAGGACCTCGTGCCCGTTTCCCTGCAGCACCCGGCCGACCGACGCGCCCATCTCGCCGGGATGCAGCAGGCCGACGATCACAAGACGTCGGCGAGCACGAACGCGAAGAACGCGACCGAGATGACGCCGTTCATCGTGAAGAACGCCGCGTCGAGCCTGTGCAGATCGCCCGGGCGGACGAGCGTGTGCTCGTAGAAGAGCAGGCCCGCGACGATCAGGACGCCCAGCCAGTAGAGAAAGCCGACGTGCAGGCCGAGGCCCGCCGCCGCCAGCAGCACGATCGTCGCGAGGTGGAGCAAGCGGGCGCCGGTGAACGCGCCGCGCTCTCCGAAGCGCGTCGCCCACGAGTGAAGTCCCTGCTCGCGATCGACCTCGACGTCGAAGAGCGAGTAGAAGAGGTCGAAGCCGGCGACCCAGGCGCCGACGGCAGCGCCGAGGGCCCAGGCCTGCCACGGGAGCTGGCCCTTGATCGCGGCCCACGCCCCGATCGGCGCGAGACCGTCGACCGCCCCCAGCCACAGGTGGCAGAGCCACGTGAACCGCTTGAGGTACGGGTAGACGACGAAGGCCAGGACGGGCACGGGCGAGAGCCACCGGACGAGCGGGTCGAGCTGCCACACGGCGACGAGGTAGACGACGAGCGAGACGAGGCAGAACGCGGCGACGGCCGGCGTGCTCAGTGTCCCCGTCGGCAGCTCGCGTGTCGCGGTGCGGGGGTTGGCCGCGTCGATGCGGGCGTCGATCAGCCGGTTGAGGGCCATCGCGAGCGAGCGCGCACCGACCATCGCGACGGTGATCCACAGCAGGTCGTGGGCCGACGGGATCCCGCCGACGGCGAGGAACGCGCCGACGTACGCGACCGGCAGCGCGAAGATCGTGTGCTCGAACTTGACGAGCCGGTAGTAGAGGCGGGCGACGCGCATCACGGAGAGGTTTGCGCATGACGCGTCGGCTCGTCGGCGAGAAGCGACAGTGCATGCCCGAGCGCGGGCCGCAGCACGGCGTAGCCGTCGCGGCAACCGCCCGGCGAGCCCGGCAGGTTGACCACGAGCGTCCGCCCGACGACGCCGGCAACGCCTCTCGAGAGGAGACCGTGCGGCGTCTTCGCGATCGAGTCCGCGCGCAGGGCCTCGGCGATCCCGGGCGCCTCGCGCTGCAGCACGGTGCGGGTCGCCTCGGGCGTCACGTCGCGCGGCCCGAGGCCGGTGCCCCCGGTCGTCAGGACGAGCGCCGCCCCAGCGGCGAGCTCCTCGATCGACGCCGCGATCCGCTCCGCCTCGTCGGCGACGACGCGCCGCTCGACGTCGTACCCGTCGCCGCGAAGCAGCTCGTCGAGGAGGTCGCCGCTGGTGTCCTCGACGGCGCCGCGCGACACCCGGTCCGAGATGGTGAGGACGGCGGCGTTCACGGTTCCTCCGGCGACTTCGTCGAGCCTACGTCGGCCTTGACCTTCTCGACGAGCTCGACCGCGAAGCTCATTGCCTTGTCGACCGCCTTCGCCATGTCGTAGACGGTGAGCGCCGCCACCGAGGCTGCCGTGAGCGCTTCCATCTCGACGCCGGTCCGGGCGGTCGTCTCCGCCGACGCCACGATCTCGACGCCGTCCTCGAGCACGTTCGTGTCGACCTCGACGTGCGTGAGCGGCAGCGGGTGGCAGAGCGGGATCAGCTCGGACGTCCGCTTCGCCGCCATGATCCCGGCCAGCTGCGCGGTCGTCAGGGCGTCGCCCTTCGGGAGGTCGCGCAGCCGCACCGCCGTCTCCGGCGCCATGTGCACGACGGCGCGCGCCACCGCGCGCCGGCGCTGCGGCGGTTTCGCTCCCACATCGACCATGCGCACGCTGCCCGTCTCGTCGACATGCGAAAGCTCGTTCCTCACCGCCGATACCTCTTCGCGAGCGCGAGCAGTGCGCGACGCTCGCTCCAGGCGGCGCGCGCACGGGCTGCGATCCCGTCGGAGTAGAGCACACGCAGCGCGCCGCGGAACGCGTCCGCCGCCGCGTCGTCATAGGGAAACCACCAGGGGACCGGCACACGCCCCGAGTCGCGGTCGACGAACTTGGGGGAGGTGAGGTCGTAAAGGCCGTGCCTGGAATGCGTGCGCCCGAAGCCGGATTCGCCACGGCCGCCCCATGTCGCCTGCGAGGACGCGTACGAGTACGCGTGGTCGTTGTGCCAGACGGTGCCTGCCCGCAACCGGCGCGCGATGCGCCCTGCCCGCTCCGCGTCGCGCGTCCACACGGAGGCGCCGAGCCCGAAGCTCGTCTCGTTGGCCGCGCGGACCGCAGCGGCGTCGTCGGCAACACGCGCGACGGTGACGACGGGCCCGAACGTCTCGTCGTGCTCGATGCGCGCGCTGCGCGGCACCTCGGTGAGCACCGTGGGCTCGTAGAACCACCCGGCTCCCGGCCGCGCCCGGCCGCCCGTGAGCGCGCGGGCTCCCTGCGCGATCGCATCGTCGACGAGCGCTGCGACCTTGTCGCGCTGCTCTTCCGAGATCAGAGGGCCGAGGTCGAGCTCGCGCGCCTTGCGGGTGAGCTCCTCGACGAACGGCTCGTAGAGCGCGCTCTGCACGTAGATGCGCTCGACGCCCGAGCACACCTGTCCGCAGTTCAGGAACGATGCCCACAACGCGCCGTCGACCGCGCGCGCGAGGTCGGCGTCGTCGAGCACGACCATCGGATCCTTGCCGCCGAGCTCGAGCGTCACCGGGACGAGGCGCTCGCCGGCGCTCGCCGCGACCAGGCGGCCCACCTCGGCGGAGCCGGTGAACACGACCTTGCCGAGACCGCGCGCCCGGACGAGCGCCTCACCGACGTTCCCGCCGCCCTGCGCGACGCGGACCGGCGCGCCGGCGGACGCGAAGAGCTCGGCAACGAGCGCGCCCGAGAGCGGCGTGAGCTCGGATGGCTTGAGCACGACCGCGTTTCCGGCCGCGAGCGCATAGGCGACCTGAGTGAACGGGATCGCGAAGGGGAAGTTCCAGGGAGAGATCACGCCGACGACGCCGATCGGCTCGTACCGGAGCGTCGCCCGCTTGTGCTTCAGATGCAGCTGCGGGTACCCGACGCGCTCGGGAGCGAGCAGCTTCGGCGCGTTCTTCGCGAGCCAGACCAGCGCGTCGACTGCGGGGAAGAGCTCGGTCGTGAAGGCCTCGACGCGAGGCTTGCCCGTCTCGGCGACGACCGTGTCCGCGATCCCGTCCGCGCGATCGAGCAGCACGTCGGCGACCTCGACGAGCAGCGCGCGGCGGTCCGCGAGTGAGGAGTCGCCCCACGGCTCCTGCGCGAGCTTCGCCTCGGTGACGAGCTCCTGCACGGCGGTGGGATCGGTCGTCGCAACCGACCCGACGGGCTCGAGTGTTGCCGGGTTGACAACGTGGAGCTCACCGGACGCGGCGACCGCCATGGCGGAAGGTTACGCCGAGACGCGGTCCAGGTCGGAGAGAAGCCCCCGGACCCACTTCGCAACGTCGTTCTCCCGGACCTGCGACCGGATCGCACCCGCGCGCCGGCGCCGCTCGCCGGCGTCCATCGAGAGCGCCGCGTGCAGCGCCTCCGCCTGCTCCCAGACGTCGAACGGATTCACCGTCACGGCCCATTCCCCGAGCTCGTCGTGCGCACCCGCGTTCTCGGAGAGCACCAGCACGCCGTCCCGTTCGTTCACCAGCGGCCCCTCCTTGGCGACGAGGTTCATCCCGTCGTAGACCGGATTGACGAACAGGACGTCGTACTGCTTGTAGGCGGCGACCGACTGCGGAAAGGCGTCGGCGACCTGGAGCTCAACGGCCCCCGGATGCCGCTCGCCGACGGCACGCGCTTCGGCGTCGATCGCCTCGCGATAGGTGAGGTACTCCGCAATCTTCTCGCGCGAGGGATCGAGCCGTGCGAGGAGCTTGACGCGCCCGCGCCATTCAGGGTGCTCGTCGAGCAGGATCCCGAAAGCGCGCAGTCCGCGGACGATGTTCTTCGACGGATCGGTGCGGTCGACGCGGACGACGAGCTTCTCGGGTCGTTGCAGCGCGTCTTCGGCGGCCAGCACGCGCTCGGAGTCGCGTAGACGCTCGAACTCGTCGACGTCGATCGAGATCGGATGGTTGGTGACTTCCGTCCGGCCGCAGCTGCCGCAGACGTCGTCGCAACTGCGCTCGAAGTTGCGCGCCCAGCGCGCCGTGTGGAAGCCGACGACGTCGTTCGCGAGCAGGCCCTCGTGCACCGCGCGGCGCATTGCGACAGGCAGGACGGTCCAGTCGACGGGCCAAGGAATGTGCACGAAGTGCGCGAGCCTCGCGTCGGGCCGGAGCTCGCGCACCATACGCGGCGCGAGATACAGGTGGTAGTCGTGGAAGAAGACGGTGGCGTCGGGATCGTTGTCCAATTCGGCAACGACCGCCTCGGCGAACCTCCTGTTGACAGTCTCGTATCCCTGGTGCCACGCCTCGTGCAGCTCCCGTCCGACGACGGGCGTGGTCGCGGGCCCCCACAGCGAGTGCTGGATGAACCAGAGCATCGGGTTGGCGACGACGTTGTAGTAGAGGTCGTAGGCCTGGGGATCGTGCGCGACCATCACGACGTCGTGCCTCCCTTCGCCCGCGACGACGCGGTCCTCGTCCGTCGTCGCGCTCGCGATCCACGTCACGTCGTGATGCTCGCGCAGCCCGCGCAGCGCCGTCACGAGCCCGCCCGCGCCGCGCCGCTCGACGCGCGCGCCGTTCGCGTCGCGGTCGTACGTGACGGGCCCGCGGTTCGAGACGATGATCAGGCGGTGGCGCCGGCCGGTCATCGAACGACGGTGATCGTACTGCCGCCCGTCTCGTTGCCTGCCAGGCGGTTGAAGAGGACGAGCCAGTCGCGCAGCAGGCGCGGCGTGAGGAAGTGCCGGCGCACGTGCTCCTTCCCCTTCAGCGCCCGCGTGCGCGCCTCGGCCGGGTCGCGGAGGATCTCGATGCACGCCTGCGCGCACTCCGCGGACGAGTCGACGAGCCAACCCGTCTCGCCGTCGGTGATCTGCGCGACGATGCCGCCGACCCGCCCGGCGACGGTGGGACGCGCCTTCCAGAGCGCTTCCGTCACCGTGAGGCCGAACCCCTCCTTGATCGACTTCTGGATCACCACGGACGAGTGCACCTGGAACGCGTTCACCTCGACGGCACCGACGTTGTTCATGTTGCTCAGCACGAAGATGTCAGGATCGTCCGCCGCGTGCTCGAGCGTGCGGTTGTAGTACTCCCAGCCCTCGGGATCGTCGTGCGCCATCGAGCCGACGAGCGCCAGCTGCACCTGCGGGATCCGTTGCTTGACCGCCCGATACGCGTCGATCACGCCCAGCGGGTCCTTCCATGGATCGAAGCGCGACACCTGACAGAGGAGCGGCCGCTCGACGTCGATGCCGAACTGGTCGAGGATGTACGAGGCGTCCTCGGGTGAGAGGGCCATGTTCTTCGGCGTCAGCGGGTCGATGGCCGGCGGCCAGATCACGGCCTCGGGGAGGCCGTCGGCCGACGGGAGGTACTCGTGCATGTGGAAGATCGCGTCGTCGTACCGGCGCAGCGACGGCAGGAGAAACGCCATCACCTCGGCGTTCGGCGTCGAGAAGTCGATGTGGCCGCGCCAGATCCAGCGCGTGCCTCGGTCGGGGAACGAGTCGATGATCGCGATCGGCTGCGGGTCGTGGATGATCACGAAGTCGTAGTCATCCGCCGGAAACTCCGCGGCGTTGAGCTCGTTGTAGCGCCGGAAGATCGCCTGCTCCTCCGTCGTCAGCGACCGCGGATCGCCCTGCAGCGCGTTGTGGATCGACTTGGTGACGTTGAAGAAATCCTCGGCCCCTCTGATGATGCGCCACTCGACATCCAGCCCCGCATCGACCATCAGCGGTACGAGGGTGTAGTTGATCTCGGCGACACCGCCGCCGAACGCGGTCGCGGACACATGCGCGACGCGCTTCCCCTGGAGTGGTTCCGCGAGCCGACGGATCTCGTCCATCAGCCCGCGCGAGGCGAGGGTCGCGTAGTCGCCGAGCGACTTGTGCCCGACGTTGACGAGTTGGAGCACTTAGAGGCTTGATGGGGATCGAGGTGCTTGCGGGGATGGCTCAGACCAAGCAGGTCGCACGAGCCGGGCGCAAGGCGTAGCGGTGCCTACGTTCAAGCCCGGTTCGGGCGAGATGCGCAGCGTCTGAGCCACCAGCCGTGAGCGCCTGGAGATTCCCATCGGGCCTCTAAGCCAAGTGCTTCACGAAACGCAGGCTGGATCCTCCCTGCGCGCGGTCGCGAATCTCGAACTCGTCGGCGAGCGCCTCGATGATCGCGATCCCGAGGCCGCCCTCCGACAGCTCGTCCTCGGCCGTCGCGCCGTGCCGCGTCGACGGCCGTTCGAAGCCTCCGCCCTCGTCGACGACCTCGACGACGAGCCTGTCCTCATACAGCTCGTAGAGGATCTCGACCATCCCCTCGCCGTCGCCGTAGGCATGGCGCACGGAGTTCGTGCACGCTTCGGTGAGCGCGAGCTTCAGGTCCCCGAGCACCTCCTGGCGCAGCGGCTCCTGGCGCAGCCGCGCGATCCCGGTCAGGGCGAGCCGGCCCAGGGTGATGTATTCCGGCTTGGCCGGAATCGTCAGTCGAATCGCCTGCACGTGCCCGTTTCCGACCACCGAAGCGCCCATCGGCTTGCTCTCTTCCCTTCGAATCCAAAAGGTAAACGGCGAAGAATCTTCCGAATCCTGCCGCAGCCGTTTTCCCTTACCATCGGCCGTTCCCGAACCGGGCGGATTCCTAACCGCCGCTGCTGAACCGGCGCCTGCTTACGGGACGCTGCTCAGCTCGGCGGGGGGCGCTCGTCGAGCGTCACCGGCACGATGCGGCGTTGGCGGCCGCGGACGATCGTGAAGCGCGCGGTCTCGCCGGGCACGAGCTTGGTCGTGACAATCCGCACGACATCCTGGGCGCTCGTGACAGGGATGCCCTCGATTGCGACGATCGCGTCGCCGCCGACCTTCACGCCGAGGCCCTCGTACACCTCGTCGCGGGTCCCGGGCACGATGCCCGCCTTCGCGGCGGCCGAGCCCTCGTTCACGACGTCCACGAGCGCGCCCCGGGTCGCGGCATAGCCGAACTTGCGCGCGATCGCAGGGGTCAGGTCCTCCGTCTTGATCCCGACGAAGGCGTACTTCACGCCGCCGGTCTTCAGCAGCTGGGCCATCGATCGTCGTGCCGAGTCGATCGGGACGGCGAAGCCGACGCCTTCGAAACCGGAGCCCGCACCGCTCGACCGGATCTGGGCGTTGATGCCGATCACACGGCCGCGCGCGTCGAAGAGCGGTCCGCCGGAGTTGCCGTGGTTCATCGGCGCGTCGGTCTGGATCGCGTCCACCAGGTCGTACTTGGAGGTCAGGGAGGGGATCGAGCGCCTGATCGCCGAGATCACGCCGACGGACAGCGAGTCGACGTTCCCGAACGGGCTGCCGATCGCCGCCACGGGCTGGCCCACGACGATGCGGCTCGAGTTCCCAAGCGGCACCGGGTCGAGCGCGTGCTGCCGCGGATCGACCCGCAGGACGCCGACGTCGTCGAACAGGTCGGCGCCGACGACGCTCGCCGTCACCCGGTCGCCGTCCGAGAACTCGACATACACCGTGCGGGCGGTCGTCGTCTTGTCGGTGCCCTGGCCGGCCGTCGTGATCACGTGGGCGTTCGTCAGGATCAGGCCGCTGGAGGAGACCACGAAGCCGGAGCCCTGCCCGGCGCGGGCATCGGGCAGGCTGGCGTCGTCGAAGTAGGAGATGATCGTCACGACCCCGGCGGCGCGGGCGCGGTAGATCTGGGCCGGCTGGAAGCCGTTGCCCAGGAGCGGCTTGGCCGCCACGACGGGCGCTGCGGCATCGCCGGCCGTCGGAGCGGGTGCGCGGACGACGACGGTCTTGGTCGAGCCCCCGTGCAGCCAGCCGGCCGCGGAGCCCACGACGAGCACGATCGCCCCGCCGAGGACGGCGGCGATCAGGGCGAGGGCTGCGGCCGGGCTCGAGCGCAAGGGCCGCCACTGTAGCCGGGGTATGCGTCAAAGCGGCGCGACCCTTTCCACGTGGCGGATTCTGCTCAAATCTGCTGCTGCGCTTCCTCGTCGAGCACGACTCCTTGCCGGCGCGCCTGTGCGCGACGTCGGGCCAGAAGCCACGGCCCGAGGAGCTCGAGCACTTCGTGGCCGGCATCTCCGAGTGCCATCCAACGCCAAAAGGGGTTGCGGCGGTCACCGTGTGACGGCGGCAAGTACGGTCCGTAGATTCGTCCGCGACCGACGATCGCGTCGAAGCGGCGAATGACGTCCTCGTCGGTGTGGGTCATCGCCACCTGAAGATCGAAGAACGCCCGACTGCGCTTGATCTGGGTGATCGTGCCCTCGCCTTCAAACAGGCCCGCTGCCCAGGCGATGGCGGCGTCAGATGGCACCTACTCCAACGTGGCACCGGCGCCGCGCTTTGCCTAGATGGCTCTTTCAGACGAGCCCGAGCTCGAGGTCACGGTCCGGGGCGTCGACGCGCAGGACGAGCGTGAACAGCGTCCAGCCGTTTTGCGAGTCGAGCTCGATCCGGCCGCCCATCACCTCCGCGAGCTCGCGCGCGATCGCGAGGCCGAGGCCGCTGCCCGAGGCGCGCGTGCCGTCGAGGCGGTAGAAGCGCTCGAAGATCTGGTGCTGGGCGTCGCGCGGGATCTCCGGGCCGTCGTTCGCGACCGTCAGCGTCGCGCGGCCGCCGTCGACCGCCGTCGAGACGCGCACCGTCGTCGCCGGCGGTGTGTGGACGAGCGCGTTCTCGAGCAGGATCCGACCGATCTGGAGCACCCGTTCTGCATCGCCGCGGGCGAGCACGGGCTCGGTCGCGACCTCGAGCTCGTGGTCGGCCGATCGGCCGCGGAACTCCGCCGCCACCTCTTCGGCGAGCTCGGACAGCTCGATCGGCTCGATCGCGACCGCGAGGCGTCCGGCGTCCAGCCGCGAGAGGTCGAGCAGGTCGGTGGCGAGCTTCGTCAGCCGTTCGACCTGCTCCCCCATCTGCGCGAGGAACTCCTCGCGGGTCGCCTCGTCCAGCTCTGGGTCGTCCATCAGCTCGAGGAAGCCGCCGAGCGAGAAGAGCGGGGTGCGCAGCTCGTGCGAGGCGTTCGCGATGAACTCGCCGCGGGCGCGGTCGAGCTGCGAGAGCCGCAGCCGCATCCGCTCGAACGTGCGCGCGAGCTGACCGACCTCGTCGGAGCCGTGGTCGATCACGGGCGTCTCGAAGTTCCCGGCCGCGATCCGCTCCGCCGCCGCCTCGAGACGGCGGATCCGGCGCGCGAACACGCTCGCACCGGCGTACCCGAGCAGCACCGCGAAGGCCGTCGCGATCGCGCCGGCCACGATCACCCGCGTGCGCACGACCGAGACGACCTGCAGCTGGTCGTGCAGCGGCGAGATGAGCATCACGACCGAGTCGCCGATCGGATAGGCGACCTCGGCGTACTCCTGACCCTTCCGCGTCACCGTGCCGCGGGCCAGCGTCTGCTGCCGGATCGCGTTGAAGGCGACAGGGTCGTTGACGACGTCGGTCGAATCGCCTTCCAGGTTCGAGTCCGCGTACGGCAGCGGCAGCGCCGGCGTCTCGCTCGCGACGCTGAAGACCACGACGCGGGCGTTCACCCGCGGGGCGAGCTCCGAGGCGTACTGCTGCTTCATGAACGTCGCGATTGGATACGTCGGCACCGCGCGCGTCAGCAGCAGCTTCTGCAGGTTGTTCAGCTCGTTGTTCTCCAGCGACGCCCGGTACGACGGGACGACGATCAGGTAGACGATCGCGAGCACGCCGGCGACCACGACGAGGAGCGCGAGCGCCAGCCTGCCCCCGACGCTCCGGAACGGCCTCATCGGTCGCGGAACCGGTAGCCGACGCCCCGCACGGTCAGGATGTACTCAGGCGTCCGCGGCTCCCGCTCGAGCTTCTCGCGTAGGTGCCGCACGTGGACGTCGATCGTGCGCGGATCCCGGTAGTCCGCGCTCTTCCAGAGCGCCTCGAGCAGCATCCGGCGGCTGAACACGCGCCCCGGCTGCGCTGCGAGCGCGCGCAGCAACTCGAACTCCACATAGGTCAGCTGAACCGGCTCGCCCCGCACCTCGACGGTGCGCCGCGGGACGTCGATCACGAGTCCCTCGAGCTCCAGCCGCTCTTCCTGCTCGTCGCCCGCCACCTGGGTCGTCCGCGCGCGGCGCAGGAGCGCACGCACCCTCGAGCGGAACTCGCGGATCGAGAACGGCTTCGTGATGTAGTCGTCGGCGCCGAGTTCGAGGCCGATCACCTTGTCGAGCTCGTCGTCGCGCGCGGTGAGCATGATGATCGGGACGGTGCTCGCCGCGCGCAGACGCTTGCACACCTCGAGCCCGTCGAGCCGCGGGAGCATGATGTCCAGCACCACCAGATCGACGGCGTGCGCGCCGAACTGCCGCAGCGCCTCCTCGCCGTCGGCCGCCTGCACGACCGTGAACCCCTCGCGCTCGAGCGGAAACGCCAGCACCTTGCGAACGGAGTCCTCGTCGTCGACGAGCAGGATCGTGGGCGCGGGTTCGGTCATGTGCTCGCTGCGGACGATGCTCGAAGGCAGGCCGCAGCACGGACTGCCAGGATAGCCCTGCAATGGCGGCGACCCGTGACCCCGTGCGCCGTCGTCGTGCGCGCCGCGGCTCGCTCGAGCGGCCCGTCAACGCCCGGCTCTACCGGAGCTCCTTCCTCTTCCTCTCGCTCCCGCTGCTCATCCTCGCGTTCAGCATCGTGCGGCCGGGCGCGCTGCCGGCACCCCTCCTGCCGCCGAACTTCGACGGGCAGGCGACGCGGCAGCTGGCGGCGGACTTCGCCGGGTCCTACCCCGACCGCTCGCCCGACGGGACCGGATCGCTCCGCGCCGCGCAATGGTTCCGCGATCAGATGGCGCCGTACGGGCTGCCGATCGCATCCGACACGTGGGAGGCGAAGACGCCCGAGCTGGGCACGGTGCGGTTGCGCAACCTCTGGGCGGTCGCGGCCGGACAGTCGCCCGACGCCATCGTCGTGATGGCGCATCGCGACGACACCGGCGCCGGCCCGGGCGCCGACGACAATGCAAGCGGCACCGCCGCGCTCGTCGAGCTCGCGCGCAATTACGCCCAGTCGTCGGGTCTCCGCGTTCGCTCGGCGCACACGATCGTCTTCCTCTCGACCGACGGCGGCGCGTTCGGGGCGCTCGGTGCCGTGCGGTTCGCGCAACGCGCGCCCTTCCGTGTCGTCGCCACGATCAACCTCGACGTGATCGCCGGGAAGGGAGTGCCGCGTGTTGTCATCACAGGCGACAGACCGCGCTCGCCGGCTGCGACCTTCGTCCAGACGGCTGCGCGGCGAGTGCTCGAGCAGACGGGTACGCGCCCGCGCCGCGCCGGGCTGATCGACCAGCTGGTCGACCTCGGCTTCCCGTTCACGCTCTACGAGCAGGGCCCGTTCGTCGCGCGCGGCATCCCGGCCGTGACGATCACAACTGCGGGCGAGCGGCCCCCTGACGCCTTCGGCGATCGCGCGTCGCAGCTCGGCACGGCGCGCCTGACCGGCATCGGACGTGCCGCGCAGCAGATCGTCGGCTCGCTCGACCAGGGCCTCGAGCTCGTGCAGGGCACGACGAGCTTCGTCTGGGCCGGCGACCGGATCGTCCGCGGCTGGGCGATCGAGCTCGTTCTCGTGTCGTTGCTCGTCCCGTTTCTCGTCGGCGTCGTCGACCTGTTCGCGCACTGTCGGAGGCGCCGGATCCCGTTGCTCCCGGCGGTGCGCAGCCTGCGCACGCGGCTCGCCTTCTGGCTCTTCGCCGGACTCGCGTTCTTCGCCTTCGAGCTCTTCGGGGCGTGGCCGTCCGGGGACGGACGGCCACCGAACCCGGCGAGCCCCGCGGCGGGTGACTGGCCGGTGCTCGCGCTGCTCGGCCTCGGTGCGGTCATCCTCGTCGGCTGGCTCGTCACGCGCCCGCGGCTCGTTCCGCACCGTGTGGTCGGCAGCGACGAGCGGCTGGCGGGAGAGACGGCCGCGCTGCTCGCGCTGGCGATCGTCGCGTTGCTGATCTTGGCAACAAACCCGTTCGCGCTCGTCTTCGTCCTGCCCGCGCTGCACGCCTGGCTCTGGCTGCCCCATCTGCGCAGCGGCCGGCCGCCGGCGCGCGGGCTGGTGCTGCTGCTCGGCCTCACCGGGCCTCTTCTGCTCCTGCTCTCGCTCGGCGTGCGGTACGGGCTCGGGTTCGACGCGCCGTGGTACCTCCTCGAGCTCGTCGCGGTCGGGTACATCAAGCTGCCCCCGGTCGCGATCGTGCTGGCCGGCGCCGCGTGCGCCGCGCAGCTGACCGCGATCGCCGCCGGCCGCTACACGCCGTACCCGGAGCGGGGCGAGCGGCCGGCGCGCGGTCCGCTGCGCGAGCTCGTACGCACGGTTGCACTCGGTGTGCGCGCCCGCCGGCGCGTAACCGCCGAGCGTCGTCGCGCGTTCGGAGGCTAGATGCGCAGGCTCACGCGGATCCTCGGCACGCTGCTGATCGCGGGCGGCGTGCTCACGCTCGCGTGGGTCGTGGTCGTCTGGCGCTGGGAGGACCCGTTCACCGCGCTGTACACGCACGTGCAGCAGACGCGGCTCGCACACACGTACGAACAGCGGGCGGCGGCGTTCCGGACGCGGCTCGCCCGCGGCAACCTTGCGAGCGTCGAGCGGCAGGTGGCGGTCGAGGCGCGGGCCTACGGACACACACTGCACCGCGGCGACGCGGTCGGGCGCCTGCGCATCGGCCGCATCGGCCTGAAGATGGTCGTCGTGCAGGGCACAGACCACGAGACGCTGAAGAAGGGGCCGGGCCACTACGTCGAAAGCGGGCTGCCGGGAGAGGGGCGCCTGATCTACGTCGCGGGGCACCGCACGACGTACCTCGCGCCGTTCGCGTGGATCAACACGCTCCGCGTCGGCGACTATGCCCGCTTCGAGGTGCCGTACGGCACGTTCACGTACCGCGTCACGCGCCACTACGTCGTCGCCGAGCACGACGTCGGCGTGCTGCGTGACCGCGGCGCGGAGATCCTGCGGCTCCAGGCCTGCCACCCGCGGTTCTTCGCGTCGCACCGCTACATCGTCGACGCGAGGCTCGTCGCGGTCGCGCCGCGTGGGGGCAATCCGTATACGCCTGTCAGATCCGCAAGTACCTGACCGGTGCGCCCTCGGGCAACGCACCCGCGCCGCGCGGGACGAGCACGAGCGCGGACGCGGCGGCGCTGCGCACGATCATGTGCGACTCCTGCCCGGCGAGCGGCTCGAGCACGACGGCGTTGGCGTCGACTCGCGTCCGCGCGCGCACGAGCTCGTCGCGCT
Organism: Thermoleophilia bacterium; assembly: GCA_013362295.1. Classification (GTDB taxonomy): domain Bacteria; phylum Actinomycetota; class Thermoleophilia; order Gaiellales; family Gaiellaceae; genus PALSA-600. The sequence goes on along the minus strand of JABFWJ010000319.1, from coordinate 523 downwards.
GGTCATTGCGACGCAGCGGCGCGCCGAGCCGTCCGGGCAGGTACGCGGGACCGGGATCCGCGGCCCCCTGGAGCGCGAGCAGCGCCGGCCGGACGAACAGCTCGAAGCCGACGAGCGACGAGACGGGATTGCCGGGCAGCCCGAAGACGAGCGTCCCACCGCGGACCGCGAAGGCAACCGGTTTGCCCGGCTTGACGGCAACGCGCCAGAAGACCTCCTCCGCGCCGAGCTCGGCGAGCGCGGCACGCACGAGGTCGTGTGGCCCGACGGAGACGCCGCCGGACGTGACGAGCACGTCGCTGTCCAGGCCACGCTCGAGCGCGGAGCGCGTCGCCTGCTCGTCGTCGCCGACCTGCTCGAGCACCGTGACCTCCGCCCCGGCCGACGCCAGCTGCGCACCGATCAGCACCGTGTTCGATTCGTAGATCTCACCCGGAGCGAGCGTCTCCCCCGGCGGGCGCAGCTCGCTGCCCGTCGCGAGGACGGCGGCGCGGGGTCGGCGGCGGCAGCGCACCGTCGCGAC
>JABFWJ010000032.1 GCA_013362295.1 Thermoleophilia bacterium | reverse complement strand
CGGGCGCACGCTCGACGTGAGCCAGCACCGTTCGGCGGAGGATCTCGTCGCCTACGTCGTCCGCGGCTACGACCTAGCCCACAAGCACCTGCTGAAGGGCGCGATCGTCGCCAAGGGTGAGAGCTCGACGATGCGCGGATATCCCGTGTCGCGCGCGACGGCGAAGAGCGGCATCTGGGTCTACACGCTCTACCACCGCCAGACGGGGAAGCCCTTCATCCACGCACTGAACACCAACGCGCGCTTCGCCGTGTGCATCGACCTGCCGTGGGCGGCGACCGACCAGGAGGCCTGGAGCGCACGGCTCGCGCTCTCGGCCACCGGCAACCGGCTGCTCGTTCGCTCGAACGGCGCAGTCGTCGCGACGGTCGACACGCGCTCGTTCCGCGTCCTGTAGACGGCCGGATCGCGAAACTGGGGAGCAGCCCGTTACAGCGCCTGAAGCTGCCGGGAGAACGCGTCGTACGCCTGCTGGTCGAAGAGCCAGAAGCGCGCTTCGCGCACCTCCGGATGGCGTTCCATGGCCGCCCTGGTCGCCTCGATCGCGACCGCGGCGGCCTGGGCGAGCGGATACCGATAGACGCCCGTCGAGATCGCCGGGAACGCGACGCGGGCGCAACCGTGCTCGGCGGCGAGCTCGATCGCGCGGCCGTAGCATGACGCGAGCTGCTCCGGCTCACCGGCCTCGCCTCCACGCCACACCGGCCCGACGGCATGGATCACATGCTTCGCGGGCAAGCGCCCTGCGCCGGTGATCTTCGCGTCCCCGGTCGCGCAGCCCCCGAGCAGCCGGCACTCGTCGAGGAGCGCCGGCCCCGCGGCGCGGTGAATCGCGCCGTCCACGCCGCCGCCGCCGAGCAGGCTCGAGTTGGCGGCGTTCACGATCGCCTCCGCCTCGGCATCGCTCGTTATGTCGCCGAGATGCAGCGTGATCGTCGGCATCGGAGAGGCGCCTAGCGGATTCGAACCGCTGTAAACGGCTTTGCAGGCCGCTGCCTAACCACTCGGCCAAGGCGCCGCGAGGGCGGCATCGTATCGGCCGCGAGCGGGAACCCCCTCCCCGTGCCCGCCCGCAACCCGTACCCGACGGCCGCGGCGTTCCTGCCGGAGAAGCTCTCGATGCGGGCGCTCCGCGACGCCGTCCAGGCCTGCCGCGGCTGCCCGTTGTACGCCGACGCGACCCAGGCGGTGTTCGGCGAGGGGACGCTGAAGGCCGAGGTGATGCTCGTCGGCGAGCAGCCCGGCGACCAGGAGGACCTCGCCGGAGCGCCGTTCGTCGGCCCGGCGGGGAAGCTGCTCGACCGCGCGCTCCACGAGGCCGGCATCGACCGCAGGACGACCTACGTGACGAACGCCGTCAAGCACTTCAAGTGGAAGGCGCGCGGGACGCGGCGGATCCACGACAAGCCGAGCTGGACCGAGACGACCGCCTGCCGCCCGTGGCTCGACGCGGAGCTCGCACTGGTGAAGCCTCGCGCGCTCGTGCTGATGGGCGCGACCGCAGCACAGGGGCTGCTCGGCAAGAGCTTTAGGGTGACCCAGGCGCGCGGCCGGCCCCTCGACTCCGACCTCGCCGAGGTCGTCGTCGCGACCATCCACCCGAGCGCGGTCTTACGCGCCGAGAACCGGGAGGAAATGTTTGCGGGGCTCGTGGACGACCTGCGGGTCGTGGCACGGGCTTTCGCCGCCTGAATACGGCGTATACAGTCGTCGGACCGTGTCGTTGCAAGAACGAAGCGCGACGGAGCGCGTCCAGGAGGGCCGCGAGCGGTACGTCGCACGGGGCATCGCGACGCCGCCCCTGGCCGTCTCGCGCGCCGACGGCGCACGCATCTGGGATGCCGACGGGCGCGAGTACATCGACTTCGCCGGCGGTCTCGGCTGCGCGAACCTCGGCCACAATCTGCCGCCCGTCGTCGACGCACTGCACGCGCAGGTCGACCGCTACCTCCACCAGTGCTTCATGGTCGGGATGTACGAGCCGTACGTCGAGGTCTGCCGGCGGCTCGCCGAGCTGAGCCCGAACCGGGGCGAGCAGCAGAAGTCGGTCCTTCTGAACAGCGGTGCCGAGGCGGTCGAGAACGCGGTCAAGATCGCGCGCGTCGCGACCGGGCGGCCCGCCGTCGTCGTGTTCGACAACGCGTTCCACGGGCGCACGCTGCTCGCGATGACGATGACGTCGAAGGTCGTCCCGTACAAGGCGGGCTTCGGCCCCTTCGCGCCCGAGGTCTATCGCACGCCCGCGCCGTACCCCTTCCGCGGCGTGACCGAGGACGATGCCGTCGCCGCTCTGAAGAAGCTCTTCAAAGGCGACGTCGACCCGGGAGCCGTCGCCTGTGCGGTGCTCGAGCCCGTTCAGGGCGAAGGCGGCTTCATCCCGATGACGCCCGACTTCCCGAAGCGCCTGCAGGAGATCCTCGACGCGCACGGGATCCTCTACGTCAACGACGAGGTGCAGAGCGGTTGCGGCCGCACCGGGCCGGTGTGGGCGATCGAGCACTACGGCATCCAGCCGGACCTGACGGTCAGCGGCAAGACGCTCGGCGGCGGTCTGCCGCTCGCGGCCGTCACGGGGCGCGCGGAGATCATGGACAGCGTTCCGCCGGGCGGTCTGGGCGGCACGTTCGGCGGCAATCCGCTGTCGTGCGCGGCGGCGATCGCGATCCTCGACGCGCTCGAGGACGCGCGTCCGCGCGCCGAGCGGCTCGGGGCACGGCTGCACGAGCGGCTCACGGCGATGGCTCCGCGGGGCTCGGAGGTGCGCGGGCTCGGGCCTATGGTCGCGCTCGAGTTGCCCGAGCAGACCGGCGAGGAGACGGCGCGCATCACGGCCGAGGCGCGCGAGCGCGGCCTGATCCTCCTCTCCTGCGGGCTCTACGGCAACGTCATCCGCGTGCTCGTCCCGTTCGCGATCGAAGACGCTGAGCTCGAGCGCGGCCTCGACATCCTGCAGGAGTGCCTTGGCGGCTGACGTCAGCGTCGAAGGAGTTCGCAAGGCCTACGGGGACGTTGTCGCCGTCGACAACGTCGACCTGAGCGTCGGCCGGGGCGAGTTCTTCACGCTGCTCGGCCCGTCGGGCTCCGGCAAGACGACGACGCTGCGGATCATCGCTGGGTTCGAGCGTCCCGACGCGGGCCGCGTCACCCTCGGCGGCGCCGACATCACACATCGGCCGCCCTACGCACGAGACGTCAACACCGTGTTCCAGGACTACGCGCTCTTCCCGCACATGACGGTGGCCGAGAACGTCGGCTACGGGTTGAAGGTGAAAGGCGTCGCCCGCCGCGAGCGCGGCGCGCAGGTGCAAGAGGTGCTCCGGATGGTGCGCCTC